>RFOJ01000100.1 GCA_009926705.1 Acidimicrobiia bacterium | reverse complement strand
GCAGCCACGTGCAACCACTCGGATGATTCGAGCATCACTCGCGCCTCGCGCTCGGAGTACTCCGAGAGTTTTCGCAGTCCGCTCACATGGCGGTTGTGAATCGTCTGGCTGCGGTGGGTGATTGCTGCCATCAGGCGGGGGATGACCGTCTGGTCGATGGTTCCCTCAGCCTCGGCCATCATCCACTTGATCGTGGTGCTCGCCACCTTGGTGGTCGGCGTGTACAACACCTTCATGTTCGGCGCGACAAGCGTCTTGCGCGTCAACGTGGCGAGCGAGTTGTCTGGAGGAAACGGCGACATTGCGACCCTCAGGCGTCGAGCACCCGGTAGTCGATGGCCTTGGCAGAGCCGGTGGCGCGTCGCATGACTGCCTTGCGAATCTGGCGGAGGCCGTAGCGAGCGCCCGCTTGTTTGCTTGCGGCTTGCGACACGCTGAGCAGACGCTCCATCACGCCGCGCAACTGGTGGACGAGCTGCGTCTCGGTGTCAGACAGAAGGTACGGCTCGACGTTGGCGGCGAACTCCCGTCGCTCAAAACCGAACGCCTCGTAATCCATGTGGTACGTCGCCATCAGACGGTTGGCGGTGTGCTGGTCGCAGATCCTCGACAAGTCGACCTTCATGCCCTCATTGAGTCGCGACGGAGTGATCTCTTTGCCTGATCGCTCACTGATGAGGGCGGCCAAGCGGTCCATGTCGCCCTTTTTGTCGACACGGATGAGCATGTCGTAGTTGATCACGTCTGTGCGCACGATGTGAGCCTGCGGCAAGAAGTGCTGGTCGATGGTGAACGCATCGGTATGTTCGCCGAGCATCTTGGCGAACAGGGCGAAGCTGCCCGCCATGTCGATGCGCCCGTCGACGAGCACGTCTTTCGATAACTCGATGGCCTTTGCCGTCTCACCTGGAGCGCGGCGGAAGATGCGGTTCTCCCACGCTGAATACGAACGAGCCACGGGGTCGCGCAGTGCCGCGACGCGAATCCAATCGGGAGATGTGAAGATGTTGTCGATTTCTCGCTTCGGTAACTCGACAAGCCGAGGCAGGCCGTTGATGACCGGGTCGTGAATGGTCTGGGGCCGCGAAACGCTCGGGTTGGTGATCTGGTCGATCAAGTCCTTGCGGTGTGTGCCCTCGGCGGTGGCCAGCATCAGTTTGATGGTGCTGCACGCCACCTTGGGCGTCGGCGTGTACATGATTTTCAACGAGGGAGCCACGAGCGTGAGCCCACCGATGGCGAGGAGAGATTTGTCGGCGGGGAAGGTGCTCATCGGTCAGTCGTTGCGACTGCCGAGCACACCCAACTGGCGAAGGTGCTCGACAACGCGACGCACTGATTCTGCCACTGTCTCACCGTTGACACCGACCACGAGATCTGGCGCCGTCGGCGCCTCATACGGCGCATCCACGCCACTTACGCCGGCGGCGTTTCCGCTGCGGACCTTTGCATACAAGCCCTTCGTGTCGCGGCGTTCACACTCGGAGAGAGGCGTGGCGACGTGAACTTCGACGAAGTCGAGACCGCTCGTTTCGTGGGCAACTCGCACGCGTGAACGGTCGGCAGCGAACGGGCTGATGATTGGCACAAGCGCGACAACGCCCGTATCAGCGAAGAGCCGTGCGACCTCGCCGACTCGGCGCACGTTCTCGCTGCGGTCGGCGTCGGAGTATCCGAGGTTCGAGTTGAGCCCGTGGCGCAAGTTGTCGGCGTCGAGCACGTAGGCGAGCACCGACGCTTCGAGAAGCTTGGATGCGACACCGTCGGCAATCGTCGACTTGCCCGAACCCGACAGCCCGGTCAGCCACACCGTGACGCCGCGCAAATGGTGGTGGGCCCAGCGCTTGTCGCGCGATACCGAAGGCTCGTGCCACACCGGCTGGTTCGGCCGGCTCATGTGCGTGGCGACAGCAGCATGCCGGCGGCGCACGTCTGTCCGCTGTGTTCGTCGACCAAGATGAACGAACCCGTCGTGCGATTCACGTGGTAGTCGTCGAAGAAGAGCGGGGCGGTGGTGTGCAACTCCACGCGGCCAATCTCGTTCAGTGAGAGCGCTTTGACGTCTTGTTCGCGGTGCAGGTTCGAGATGTTCAGTCGATAGAGCACATTGGTGACCTTTGCTCGGGCCAGCTTGGTGGTGTGCTTCAACGAATAGATGCGGTTGGGCTGCAGCGGCGCGGCGTCGTCCATCCAGCAGAGCATCGCTTCGAGCGCCTGTGACTGCCGCGGTCGGTTGTTGGGTCGGCAGATCATGTCGCCGCGAGACACCGACAGGTCGTCGGCAAGCAAGAGCGTGACCGCCCGGCCGGGGCCTGCTTCGGTGACCGCGCCGTCTGGCGTGTCGATGCCGGTGATTGTTGTGGTGAGACCGGAGGGCAGCACCATCACGTCGTCACCGACGCGGAACACACCACCGGCGACGCGTCCTGCGTAGCCGCGATAGTCGTGGTGTTCGTTTCGCTGCGGGCGAATCACATATTGCACGGGGAAGCGGGCGTCGACCCGGTTGTCGTCGCTGGCGGTGTACACGTTCTCCAAGTGGTGAAGCAGTGTGGGGCCTTCGAACCATGTGAGGTTGGGGGACCGACTCACCACGTTGTCGCCTTGAAGTGCACTGATTGGCAAGAACGTCACGTCGCGCAGCGAAAGTCGCGACGCGAATTCTTCAAACTCTGCGCGAATGCGGTTGAACACCTCTGGCGACCAGTCGACGAGATCCATCTTGTTCACGCAAATCACGAGGTGCGGCACCCCAAGCAACGAAGCGAGCAGGCTGTGTCGTCGTGTCTGTTCGACGATGCCGGCACGCGCATCGACGAGCACGATTGCAAGGTCAACGTTCGACGCGCCGGTAATCATGTTGCGCGTGTACTGAATGTGGCCGGGGCAGTCGGCGATGATGAACGAACGCTTCGGCGTGGCGAAGTAGCGGTATGCCACGTCGATGGTGATGCCTTGTTCGCGCTCGGCGCGCAAGCCGTCGGTCAGCAGCGAGAGATCGACATAGTCGGTGCCGCGGCGCTTGCTCACGCTCTCGATGTGCTCGAGTTGGTCTTCGAAGATGCTCTTTGAGTCGTAGAGCAGGCGGCCGATGAGGGTCGACTTACCGTCGTCGACCGAGCCGACCGTGGCGAAGCGCAGGCGCTCCATTATCTGCAGCTCCGAGCGACGAGAAGTTCCATCAGAAGTATCCCTGCTTCTTGCGGTCTTCCATGCCGGCTTCACTGATGCGATCGTCGGCGCGCGTGGCACCGCGCTCAGTGATGCGCGCCGCTGCCGTCTCGGCGATTACTTGCTCGATGCTGGTAGCAGTCGACTCGATCGCTGCTGTGCACGTTGCGTCGCCGACGGTGCGGAAGCGAACCATCTGTTCGCTGACGGGCTCGTCGGCCGCCGGCTGCAAGAACGGCGACTCTGCCATCCACATGCCGTCGCGACGGAACACACGGCGGCGGTGCGCGTAGTAGATGCTCGGCAGTTCGATGTCGTACTCAGCGACAAATCGCCAGATGTCGAGCTCTGTCCAGTTGGAGAGCGGAAAGATGCGGAAATGTTCGCCGGGTTGATGGCGGCCGTTGTAGATACCCCAGAGCTCGGGGCGCTGGGTTCGCGGATCCCACTGACCGAACGAGTCACGGAACGAATACACCCGCTCTTTAGCTCGGGCGCGTTCTTCGTCGCGTCGCGCACCGCCGAACACGGCATCGAACTTGTGCTCGGCAATGGAGTCGAGCAGTGTGACTGTCTGCAGCGGGTTGCGGCTAGCGCGAGGTCCGGTGGCGTCCTGTACGCGTCCGGCGTCGATTGACGCCTGCACCGACCCCACAATGAGCCGCACGTCGAGCGCGGCCACGGTGCGGTCGCGGAACTCGATGACCTCGGGGAAGTTGTGCCCGGTGTCGATGTGCATGACCGGGAAGGGCACC
>RFOJ01000099.1 GCA_009926705.1 Acidimicrobiia bacterium | reverse complement strand
CTTGTGCGACGGCACCATCCGTGGCCTCGACAGCGAGCCCATTGGGAATCAGGTAGTTGCGGGCGTGACCCGACGACACGTTGACGATGTCACCGCGGCGCCCGATGCCCTTCACGTCGCGGCGCAAGAGCACCTGCACGACGTCAGTCCTGGCTGGGTGCGGCTGCGTCGGCCGGAACGTCCGCTGCGGCGCCTGGGGCGTCGGGGATGTTCGCGTAACGCTCGACCACGTCACGGCTCACGCCGCCACGCTCTTCACGATCGTCGTCGCGGTTGCGCGGGCCGCGCAGGCCGGCCACTCGCTTGGTGTACGGCAGGAGCGCCATTTCGCGCGCGTTCTTGACGGCGGTGGCGATCTCACGCTGCTGCTGCACGTCGGCGCCGGTCATGCGGCGCGCCTTCAACTTCGAGCGGTCGCTCATAAAGCGCTGCAGGAGGTTGACGTCTTTGTAGTCGATGTAGTCGATGCCCTCCGGGTTGAGCGGGTTGGGCTTCTTCTTGTAGCGGCGCTGCAGCAGTTTGGCGGCGCGGAGTTTGTTCTTTTTGCTGGTCATGGTGTGGTGCTTTCGTGATCGGTTGTTTGGTGGTTACGGGTTCAGAACGGCTCTTCGCCCTCGAATGGAGGGGCGTCGTTGCCAGGGTTGGTGCCGCCGCCAGTTTTCTTGGCGCCGCCTTCTTTGCGTGCGGTGCGCTCGACTTGAGCGGTCGCCCAGCGCAGGCTTGGTCCGAGCTCGTCAGCGATGACATCGATTGCGGTGCGCTTGTCGCCTTCGCGAGTGGTGTATTCGCGCTGTTCGAGACGGCCGGTCACGACGATGCGCGTGCCCTTGGAGAGCGATGCGGCAGCGTTCTCGCCGAGGTCGCCCCAGGCGGTGACGTTGAAGTAAGAGGTCTGCTCTTGCCATTCGCCGTTCACTTGGTAGCGACGGCCGACGGCAATGCCGAACGATGCGACGGCGCGCCCGTTGGCGGTGAATCGCAGTTCGGGATCGCGCGTCAGGTTGCCGACGAGAGTGATGGTGTTGTCTGCCATGAACGTTCCTTTGGTGGTTGCGTGTGGTTACTTGGCCGAACCCGCTGGCAACATGCCGCGGCGCTTGGCTTCGTGATCGGGAAGACGCAGCACTTTGTGTCGCAACACGTCGTCGGAGAGTCGCAGCGTTCGCTCGACTTCGTCGAGCGCGCCACCTTCGGCGACGAGGTTGAAGACGGCGTAGTAGCCGTCGTTCTGCTTCTTGATCGGGTAGGCCAGGCGGCGCCTGCCCCACCAATCGGGCGTTCCGTGCACGGACCCGCCGACGCTCGTCACCGTCTTGGTGACCTGCTTGACCCAACCGTGGGCGGTGTTCTCATCGAGTGCACCGCTGACGATGATCATCAACTCATATGGACGCATTATCTGACTCCCTTCGGACACGACCCGGTGGGTCGAGGCCCCGTGAAGGGCAGGGTGAATAGGAAGATTGAGCGTACCGTCACGTAGCGAGGTTGCCACGGGGGTGCCACACGACAGTTGTGTGCACTCGGTACTACGCGCGGCGGCGAACGCGCGGGCGGGCGCCACCGTGCGGCACCGCCGTCAGCAGGTGGTGCCATTCGCACTCGGTGCACACTTCGACGGTGTACGCCGTGTAGTGCTCGGTGCGGCGATCAAACTCGCGCAACTCTGACGACGACGTGATGCAACGACCCGACTTCGGCAGACGCGGGCCGAAGAGATACGTCACGTTGCGCAGCGACTCTTTGGCGCAGAGTGGGCACGGGGTTCGTCGCAGGGTGCCGTAGTGACGCGCCGCACGCAACAGATCTCGTTCGGCGTCGCAGGCTTCGCGCAACGAAACGTCGCCGTCGCGTACACGCTCGATGTACGCGCGTCGCACCATTCGGTAGTCGATTGTCGCGTCGCGAGATCGTCGTGCGGCTCGGCTCATCGCCTTCACCGTAGTTCGCTCAGGCGTCCGAGCGCGCTGCCCACCATGCATCGAGACGCTTGCGAATCTCTGCGTCGCCGATCAATCCTTCGTCGAGCCTGATCTCCATCAAGAACTCCATCGCTTCGCCGACCGCACGACCAGGTGCGATGCCGAGGTGTTGCATGACAGCGATGCCATCCATCTCTGGTCGGAGTGCAGCGAGCTCTTCTTTCTGCGCAAGGTCGTCGATGCGCGACTGCAATTCGTCCATGCGCCGGTTGAGCGCGTCAACCTTCCGTTCGCTGCGCGTCGTGCAGTCGCAGCGCACCAAGACATTTAATTCAGTGAGTACGTCACCCGCGTCTCGCACGTAGCGGCGTACTGCCGAGTCGGTCCAGCCCATTTGGTAGGTATGAAAACGTCCGCTCAAGAAGACGAGTTCTGACACCTTGCGGATGTCTTCGTTCGAGTAGTGCAACTCGCGCATGCGCTTGCGCGTCATCTTCGCTCCGACCACCTCGTGGTGGTAGAAGGTCATTCCTTTGTCGGGCATGACTTTGCGTGTTCGCGGCTTGCCGATGTCGTGGAACAGTGCTGCTAGGCGCGTCATGCGGAAGTCACCCGGCATGTCGGGGCGCACGTTCTCCACGACGGCGAGCGTGTGCGTGAGCACGTCCTTGTGGCGGTGGATGGGGTCTTGCTCCAGCGACAGAGCTGGCAATTCCGGCAAGAATCTGTCGGCGAGCCCGGTTTCGACCGCGAAGCGCAGGCCGATGGTCGGTGAGTCAGTCACCATCATCCGGTCGAACTCGTTGCGAATGCGCTCGGCTGAGACGATCCCCAGCCGTTCGTTCATCGACTTCACCGCCGCAACGAGTGGTTCATCCGGTGCGACCGAGAGCGTCGCCAGGAACCGCGCAGCTCGCAGCATGCGCAGTGGGTCGTCATTGAAACTTTCTTGCGGTGAAAGCGGCGTGCGTAGGCGTTTCGCCATTAAGTCGTCAAGCCCGCCGTACGGATCGACGAGCTGAGGCGACTTTGACGTCAGCTCAAGGGCCATCGCGTTGATCGTGAAGTCGCGGCGAGAAAGATCGGTCTCGACCGAGTCGGAGAACTTCACCTCTGGTTTTCGCGAGTCGGGGACGTACGCCTCCGCGCGGTGGGTGGTGATTTCCAACGTCCGTTCGCCGCGTTTTGCGGCGATGGTGCCGAATCGTTCGCCTTGCGTCCACAGAGCGTCGACGAGCCCCTCGAGAATCGACTTCACCTCGTCGGGGCGCGCATCGGTGGTGAAGTCGAAGTCGAGAGCAGCGATATCGCGACCGAGCATGAGGTCGCGCACGGTTCCGCCGACGATGTACAAGCGTCGTCCGGCACGCTCGAATGCTGAAGTAATCGGCGCGAGCTCGGCAACCACCGCATCGAAACGCGCAGGCTGCACGAACTACAGGCTACGCAAGGACTGCGCCACTAGCGTTCGAGTGTGTCGGCTGTCGTGTTCGGCCCGCGCGCTGAGCGCCGCAATGACGAACGGAGAGTTCGCTCAACCTGCACCGAAGTGCTGCGAGACGGCGCGCTGGTGTACCGCACGCCCGCGATGGGCGAAACCGACTCGCGTTGGTTCGAGTCGCGGGGCTTTCGCGTCGTGCAGTCGCTGGTGATGTTGCGTCGCGACACGATGCCGCAGGGGTCCCGCCAGCCAGACGGCCTCTCGACGTGGTCGTGGCGCAAACTCCGCTCACGCCGGCACGCTCCCCTACTCGACAATCTGTTACGTCTCGACGCGCAAGGATTCGCCGCACCGTGGAATCTTTCGCGCGAAGGCTTCGCCCGTGCCTGCACCGCGACCTACGACCATGCAGTCATCGCCAACGGCGACGACGAAACAACGGGCTTTGCACTCGTCGGTCGCTCGGCGCAGACCGCCTACTTGCAACGGCTCGCGGTTCACCCTGATGCGCGCCGCCGAGGAATCGCAAGCAATCTCGTTCAAGCAAGCCTCGCTTGGGCGTACTCGCGCGGAGCAGTGGAACTGCTCGTCAA
>RFOJ01000098.1 GCA_009926705.1 Acidimicrobiia bacterium | reverse complement strand
CACGGGATACAGCCTCGTCATCAACCCCGACGGCAAGGTGCTGCGCAGCCTCTCCATCGGTGAGCAAGGTGTCATCGTTGAAAACGTCGCACTGCGCACCGGGCGCACCGTCTACTCCTACGTTGGTGACATGGGCATCGCACTGGCCTTGGCCTTCATCTCGTTCGCAGCCGCACGACGAGGTCGTAGATGAGCAACGAGATACACCTCGGCAGCGCGACGTTGGGCTGCTCGATCGACGCGCTGCGCGGTGCGCGCTTGTCGTCGCTGCGAGTCGACGGTCGAGAGCGACTCGTCGGGTTCTCGCGGGGAGCGCCCGCCACGTCGTGGGGTGCGTATCCGATGGTTCCGTACGCGGGTCGCGTGCGCGGAGGTCGATTCAGCCACGCCGGCGCGACACACCAGTTGCCGCTCAACTTCGGCCAGCACGCCATTCATGGCACGGTGTTTGATGCGTCGTGGTCAATCATCGACCAGTCCCCCACGCACGCCGTGCTCGTCGCATCTCTCGGGAGGCGTTGGCCGTTTGCCGGACAAGTCGTTCATGAAGTCAGTGTCGACGCTCACGAGCGCGCGGTCGTGTGCACGCTGACCGTCTCCACGACGAGCGACTCGATGCCGGCACAAGTCGGTTGGCACCCGTGGTTCTTGCGACCCGCCACACTCGACATCGACTTCGCCGAAATGTACGCGCGAGACGATCACTACATCCCGACGGGGCGACGCATCGCACCGCCGCCCGGACCATGGGACGATTGCTTCGTCGGTGCACGCCGCGCTCCGACGGTCACGTTCGCCGACGACGCGCGCATCACGGTGGAGAGCGACTGCGACCACTGGGTCATTTACGACATGCCGAAGCACGCGCTGTGCGTCGAACCACAGTCGGGACCGCCGGACGGCTTCACCTTGGCCCCACACGTTGTGACGCCGCAGTCACCATTGCGCCGCACGATGAAACTGATCGTCCGATAATTTCGCAGCGATAGCGTCAAATCGCATGTCGGGGGCCGACGTGCAGCGCGAACTCGACCGACTTCGAGAAGGTCCGCTCAAGCTCGCCTACCTCACCTACCGAGGTAAACCGCACGTCGGCGGCCAAGGCGTCTACACCCGCCACCTCACGAAGGCCCTTGTCGACCTCGGTCACCATGTAGAGGTATACGGAGGCCAGCCCTACCCGGTGCTCGACCAGCGCATCGCGTTGCACAAACTGCCGAGCCTCGACATCTTCAATGACCAATACCCAGGTCGCTTCCCGGCGTACTGGGAACTCAACAACTGGCCGAACGCACTCGAGGCGCTGTACTTCTTGAAGGGAACGTTCGCCGAGCCGCTCACGTTCAGCCTTCGCGCCTACCGCGCACTGCGCGAGCGAACTGCCGACTTCGACCTCGTGCACGACAACCAGTGCCTTGGTAAGCACATTCTTGCGATCGAAAAGATAATCCCGACGATCGTGACGCTGCACCATCCCATCACCAAAGACCGCAAACTCGAGATGCAGCACACGAAGAAGCTGTGGAAGCGCTTCGGCATCTCTCGCTGGTACTCGTTCGTCAAGATGCAGGGCAAGGTTGCCAGTCGCCTCCCGCGCATCGTCGTGGTGAGCGAGAATTCGATCAACGACATCCACACCGACATGGGCGTCTCACTCGATCGCATGCGGCTCGTGCCAGTTGGTGTCGACCCAGATCTGTTCAAGCCTCTTCCGTCCGTTGCGCGCAAACCGCACCACCTGATTACGACGGCGTCGGCCGACGTTGCGCTGAAAGGGCTCTCCTACTTATTGGAGGCAGTCGCCAAACTGCGTACCGAACGCGACATTCATCTCACGATTATCGGCAAGCCGCGCGCTGGCGCGAGTGCCGATCTCATCGAGTCGCTCGGCCTGAAGGATTGCATCAGTTACGTGTCGGGTGTGAGCGACGAGCGCATCGTCGAGTTGTACGCAGAGAGCACGCTCGCAGTGGTACCCAGCCTCTACGAAGGTTTCAGCCTGCCGTCGGTCGAAGCGATGAGCACCGGAATCTGCCTCGTCGCCACCACCGGCGGCGCACTGCCCGAAGTCACCGGCAAGGACGGCGAGACCGTGCTCTCCTGCCCGCCAGCCGATTCCGACGCTCTCGCCGCAGCAATTCGACGCGGTCTCGACGACGAGACATTGCGCACTCGCATCGGCTTGGCCGGACGTCAGCGTGTCGTCGAGCGCTGGTCGTGGCGTTACTGCGCCTCGCTCACCGTCGACCAGTACCGCGAAGTGCTGGCGATGCCGCACAACGTAGAGAAACTGCGCCGTCGCCTCGAGAAAACGTCGAAGTAGGCCACCGTGCTCACGATTCGATTCGACCGGCTCGGCATCGATTCCGGCACGTTGTTCCTCGACGCTGGCGCGGGATTCGGTCGCCACGCCTACGAGGCCGCACGTCGCGGTGCGACGGTCGTGGCGCTCGACTACGGCCACGACGAAGTCACGGCCACGCGCAACACCTTCGCTGCGATGGCGATGGCTGGCGAGATCGACTCCGCTCGATTCGGTGGTGCCATCCGCGGAGACGCGACCTGCCTGCCCTTTGCTGACGCATCGTTCGACTGCGTCGTCACGAGCGAGGTACTCGAGCACATCCACAACGACGAAGCCGCCTTGCGCGAACTTGCTCGCGTGTTGAAGCCAGGCGGAGTCTTTGCAGCGACGGTGCCCTCGTGGTTGCCGGAGAAGATCAACTGGATGCTGAGCGACGAATACCATGCGCCGTTTGTGCCAGGCGGACACGTGCGCATCTACACGGCGAACGAATTACGCGAAAGAATCTCAGCCGTCGGCTTGCGCGTCGGCGACTCACACCGGTCGCACGGGCTGCACTCCCCGTATTGGTGGCTGCGTTGCGCAGTCGGCCCCGCTCGCGAAGACCACCCGCTCGTCAAGCGCTACAAGAAGTTGCTCGAGTGGGACATCATGCGCGCGCCACTTGTCACCCGCGCGCTCGACAACGTGCTGAGCCCGGCCATCGGCAAGTCGTTTGTCGTGTATGCGCGCAAAGACTCTGCAACAGCGGGCGCCAACGACCTGCCCACCGAGACATCAAATCGATTGTCAGCAGATCGCTCGATTCACGTGCCGACTGCGCGAGCGCCGCGTGAAGAGACTTGCATTCCCTCGACCGACGAACTGCGCACCACTGCTAAGTGGATCGCCTCGCTGCAACTGGACAACGGCATGATCCCGTGGTTCTCGGGCGGCCATTGCGACCCGTGGAACCACGTGGAAACGGCGATGGCACTCGACGTAATGGGCATGCACAACGAAGCGCGTCGTGCTTACGAGTGGCTCATGCACACGCAACGACCCGACGGCTCGTGGCACAACTACTACCTCGCGGGCAACATCGTGAAAGAGTCGAAACTCGACTCCAACGTGTGCGCCTACGTCGCGGCGGGCGTCTGGCACCACTGGCAGTGCGCCGACGATCTTGCTGCAGTCGAACGTTTCTGGCCGATGGTCGAGCGCGCGATGGAATTCGTTCTCAACATGCGCCGCAAGGACGGCACCGTGCTCTGGGCCAAAGAGGTCGATGCGGAGCCGTGGTCGTATGCGCTGCTCACGGGCAGCAGCTCAATTCGCCACTCACTGCACTGCGGCGCAAACGTTGCTGCGCTGCTCGGCGAACCACGGCCGCTTTGGCGTGCCGCCGCGGATGCCATCGACGCGGTGATCAACCACTCGCCGGAGTCGTTCGAACCCAAGGATCGCTGGGCGATGGACTGGTACTACCCCGTGCTCGCTGGTGCACTGATCGACGACGCCGCGAAGTTGCGGCTCAACGACAACTGGGACACTTTCTATCTCGCCGACCGAGGCATCCGCTGCGTCAGCGACGAACCGTGGGTCACTGCATCAGAAACTGCCGAATGTGCCATCGCATACAGCGCAATCGGTGACCAGCAAACCGCCCATGAACTGTTGTCGCTCACATCGCTGCACCGCAACGACGAC
>RFOJ01000097.1 GCA_009926705.1 Acidimicrobiia bacterium | reverse complement strand
CTTCGGTCATTTGCGGCTCGCTTTCTTGGTGCTGGCAGCCTCGGCCGCCTCGATTTCGCGACGACGGATCACCAAGCTGATGCGGGCGATCTGCTTGCGAATCTTGCCGATACGTGAAGTGTCGGTCAGCTGACCGGTCGCCAGCTTGAAACGCGAGTCGAGCGCGTCCTGCTTGGCGTTCTCCAGCTCCTCCACCAACGCGGCGAGGTCGAGCTCATTGAGCTCTTGCTGCGACTTGCCGTACTTCTCGGCCATGGTCAGATGCCCTCCTCGCGGTGGATGATTCGGCACTTGATCGGCAGCTTCTGCGCCGCGCGGCTCAGAGCCTGCGTCGCGACATCGGAAGTCGGATACGACAACTCGAACAAGATGCGGCCGGGCTTCACCACTGCCACCCACAACTCGGGATTGCCCTTGCCGCTGCCCATTCGGGTTTCGGCCGGCTTCTTCGTCACCGACTTGTCGGGGAACACGTTGATCCACACCTTGCCGCCGCGCTTGATGTGGCGCGTCATGGCGATACGAGCGGCTTCGATCTGGCGGGCGGTCACCCAACCCGGCTCGAGCGCCTGGATGCCGTAGTCACCGAAGGCGAGTTCGCGGGCGCCCTTCGAGACGCCCTTCATGCGACCGCGGTGGTGCTTGCGGTGCTTCACTTTCTTTGGTTGCAGCATGATTAGTCCTTCTTGAAGTGCGGGGTCTCGGAGGAATCCTGGATACGACGCTCGATCTCCGCCTCTTCGTCAAGCAGACGCTCAAGTCGCTCGTCGGCTTCTTTTACCAGTGGATCGTTCTCTTCCTCACCGGCACGCGGACCAGCCGAGGTAATCACACTGGCGCGCGGTGCAGCCGCACCAGCGGCGAGAGTGTCACCGGCTGCCATCTGCACTTCGAGCGACGCGCGATCAGCCGACTCGGTCGAGTACGGCAAGATCTCGCCCTTGTAGAGCCACACCTTCACGCCGACGCGGCCCGCTGAGGTGATCGCCTCGCGGAAGCCGTAGTCGATGTTGGCGCGAAGCGTGTGCAACGGCACTCGGCCTTCGCGGTACCACTCACGTCGCGTCATCTCGGCGCCACCGAGGCGACCCGAACACTGGATGCGGATGCCCTGCACTCCAGCCTTCTGTGCGTTCTGCATGGCGCGCTTCATCGCGCGACGGAATGCGACACGGTTAGCCAACTGGTCGGCGATGCCCTGCGCGACGAGCGCGGCATCGAGCTCCGACTCTTTGATCTCGTTGATGTTGAGCTGGATCTTGTTGTTGCCGGTGAGGCGCGAGAGGTGCTCACGCAACTCGTTCGCCTTCGCGCCGGCCTTGCCGATGACGACACCAGGGCGCGCCGTGTGAATGTCGACGCGCAACTTGTCGAGCGTGCGCTCGATGTCGATACGGCTAACGGCTGCGTCGGCGAGACGGTCCATCAGGTAGCCGCGAATCTTCCAGTCTTCGGTGAGGTACTGGCGGTACTGCTTCTTGCCGGCGAACCACTTGCTCTTCCACTCAGTGGTGATACCGAGGCGGAAGCCGTACGGATTGATCTTCTGACCCATTACTTGGTCTCCTCGTTGCTGGTGGCTTCCGAATCTGGTTGTGCCTCTGACTGAGCGGCGTCAGTCGAGCCCTCGGCAGCGGCGCGCGCCTTGCTGGCGGCGACGCGGCGGCGGCGATCGGCCTTCTCGCCGCGACCGCTCGATGACGCGAGGTTCTCGCGAACCTTCAACTCTTCGGCGGAGTACGCAGCGACGACGACAGTGACATGCGCACCGCGGCGCAGACGCGTGTTGGCGCGACCGCGGGCTCGCGGGCGGAATCGCTTGATGGTCGGCGACTCATCGGCGAAGCAGGCCTTCACGTAGAGGGCCTCTTCGTCGAGCTGGTCGTTGTGCGTCGCATTGGCAACGGCGGAGTTGAGCACCTTCTGCACGATGCGTGCAGCCTCGACGCTGTGCAGGCTGAGCACCGCACGTGCCGACGGCACGTCGAGCCCGCGAACCTGGTTCAAGACCGGGCGGAACTTCGACGCCGACATACGCACCCAACGCAGTTGGGCCTTGCTGCCGCTGCGCTCTCCGGCGATGCGGTGGGCTTCGTTCAGTTTTGGACCGGTCATGACGACGCTCCCGGCGCGCTCGGCGCTGCAGGTGCCGCTTCGGCGCCGGCCATCTTCTCTTGGCTCGCGTGGGCCTTGAAGGTGCGGGTATTGGCGAACTCGCCCAACTTGTGCCCCACCATCGACTCAGTCACGTACACCGGCACGTGCTTGCGGCCGTCGTGCACGGCGAAGGTGTGGCCGACCATGTCGGGGATGATCGTCGAACGACGCGACCACGTCTTGATCGGCTTGCGGTCGCCGCTCTCGTTCATCGCGTCGAGCTTCTTCAAGAGGTGCTCGTCCACGAACGGACCCTTCTTCAGACTGCGAGCCATGCGTTAACCACGTGCCTTTCCTGAACGACGACGACGCACGATGAATTGCTGCGACGCCTTTGACTTCTTGCGCGTACGGCGCTCGGGCTTGCCCCACGGCGACACCGCCGGACGACCGCCTGAGGTCTTGCCTTCGCCACCACCGAGTGGGTGGTCGACAGGGTTCATGGCGACACCGCGCGACTGCGGGCGCACGCCCTTCCAACGATTGCGACCGGCCTTGCCGATCTTCACGAGCTCGTGCTCGGCATTGCCGACTTCGCCGATGGTGGCGCGGCAGTCGATGGGCACGCGACGCATTTCGCTGCTCGGCATGCGCAAGGTGGCGAACTCGCCTTCTTTCGCTACGAGCTGCACTGACACGCCAGCCGAACGAGCGATGCGGCCACCCTGACCGGGGCGCATCTCCACGTTGTGCACCACGGTGCCGACCGGCACGTAGCGCAACGGAAGCGCGTTGCCTGGCTTGATGTCGGCGCGTTGTCCGCTCTCGACATGCTGACCGACCTCGAGACCCTTCGGCGCCAAGATGTACGCCTTCGTGCCGTCGAGGTAGTGCAACAGCGCAATTCGACAGGTGCGATTGGGGTCGTACTCGATCGCAGCAACCTTGGCGCGCACTTCGTCTTTGCCGCGCTTCCAGTCGATGATGCGGTACTGCTGCTTGTGGCCGCCACCCTTGTGGCGCGACGTGATGCGACCGCCGGCGTTGCGACCGCCGCGCTCGGGCTTTGACGTGATGAGCGAACGCTCGGGACGGTGCTTGGTGATCTCCGAGAAGTCAGACGACGTCTGGAATCGACGACCGCTGCTGGTTGGGCGACGCTTGCGAATGGCCATGATGTTCCGATCAGTTCTCGAACAGCGGGATCTGTTGACCTGGGGCGAGCGTGACGATGGCCCGCTTCGAACCATCACGCACACCGACTCTGTTCGTGCCGCGGGTGATGCGGCGCTTTCCTGGACGATTCAAGGTGTTCACCTTGACGACCTGCACATTGAAGATGCGCTGCACGGCATCACGAATCTCCGGCTTGCTCGCCGACGGGTGCACTTCGAAGGTGTAGACGCCTGCGCTCGAGCCGGCGTAGCTCTTCTCCGACACCACGGGGCGGATGATCACATCGCGCGGGTCTTTCACTTTGCACCTCCGTTGGCCTTGGGCAGGCTGTCTTGCGAGAAGACGACCCAATCGTTCACGAGCACGTCGTAGGCGTTGAGCTCGCTGGTGAGTACGACCTGCACGTTGTCGAGGTTGCGAAGGCTCTTTGCCTCGTTGCTGTCGGCCGCTTTCACCACGACGAGCACGTCGCCGCTGGTGCCGAGAGCCGCGAGGGCTGCCGCACCAGCCTTGGCGCTCGGCTTGTCGAACGACCAAGAGTCGACGACGATCAACTTGCCTTCATTGGCGCGGTCAGAAAGCGCGGAACGAAGCGCCAATTGCACCATTTTCTTCGGCGTGCGCTGGCCGTACTTTCGAGGAGTCGGGCCGAGTGTGACGGCACCGCCGACGAAATGCGGGGCACGAATCGAACCCTGACGGGCGTTGCCAGTGCCCTTCTGGCTGAACGGCTTCTTGCCGCCACCGCTCACTTCGGCGCGTCCCTTGGTCTTCTGTGT
>RFOJ01000096.1 GCA_009926705.1 Acidimicrobiia bacterium | reverse complement strand
GTGGGTCGCGCGCGCCACGTCGGCCAAGCTGAAGCGACCTTCTTGTTCTGCGATCGTGGCATGGAACTCCACTTGGTAGAGCAAGTCGCCGAGTTCTTCAATCAACGTGTCGACAGTTTGCGGATTGTCGGGGTCGAGAGCGTTCAGAGCGTCGACCACTTCGTAGGTCTCTTCGATCAGATATCGCACGAGCGAAGCGTGCGTCTGCTCCTGATCCCACGGGCACTGCTCTCGCAATATGCGCGCGAGACGATGCAACTTTGCCATCTCGCCCGCGACGGGTTCGGCAAGTTTTGGCACATACAACGAGGTCAAGTGGTCGGCGACGATGTCGTGCTCGCGCTGCAAGCGGTCGAGATTGTTCCACACAATGCGCACCACCCGCTCGTCAGGTAATCCGAGGTGGTGAAGCACGACGACTTCTTCGTCGCCCGACGCGGCTTCGTGCGCGAGTTTGACGTCTGAAAGCACCCAGTCGGCATGGCACTGCGCCACCAGAAACGGTCCGCGCTCTGCCGCCGCCGCTTCGGTAAATCGGTGTGCATCGACGAGCCGCACTCCTTCATTCACCGGGTCGATCGACAGCCGCAGCCATGCGAGGTCGAGAAAGCTCACCGCGGGCAGCACTCGCACCTCGATTCGCGAATCGGCAAGCAACTTGCGCACACCGTCTTCGAGAACACCTGGCGAGCCGGGCACGGCGTAAAGCGCCGAACCATGCTGCACGGCGGCCTGTGCGACCCGCTCGGCAATTGCCGCGTACACCTCGGCGAACGTGTCGTGGCGGTCGTATTCATCGTCGAATGAAACCGCATCAGCCACGAGCGATGCGCTCGGGTGCCGCTTCGTACGAACGAACCTGGTCGTCGCTGACTTGAGTGCTTGCAGAGTTTCTTGAGTGACGAGGCCCTCGGTGCCGGGTCCGAGGCCGACGATGGTGACGATTGGGCGAGTCACTGCGTGTACCAGGGCCTCAGTGTTCGCGTGCCACGGGAGGCTTACGGCGCGACGACCTGACCCGAAAGCGGGTTCCACTTGCCGTATCGCGACGCGACAGAGATGTCGGCAGCGGCGAGTGTTCCGAGCAAGAGATATTCCCCGGGCGCACTGTTGAGCGTTGCCGAAAGGCTCTCAGATACTGCGGTAAACGGTCGCACATAGATGATGTGCCAGCCGAACGACGACTTGACGGGCTCGGTCGGCACGCCAGTTCGCGCATCGAAGGCTCCGCGTACGAAGTCAGGGTCGAAGCCGGCCTGATACTCGTTCAGTGCAATGCACTCGCCGCTTTGGCCCCTCAGTGCACCGCCGGACTGCTTCGCGTTCGGCTCGATCGAGTACTTGCCGGCGACTGCTGCGAAGTCTTCATCGCTGGGATTCGCGCCGAGCTCGGCGAGAGCTTCGCGAGCCGTCGACTCTTTCTCCACGACGAGATGTCGCACACACAAGAGACCGAGCGATTTCGGGTTGCTCTCGTATCGCGCTGCCA
Source organism: Acidimicrobiia bacterium (assembly GCA_009926705.1). Taxonomy (GTDB): domain Bacteria; phylum Actinomycetota; class Acidimicrobiia; order Acidimicrobiales; family Ilumatobacteraceae; genus F1-60-MAGs027. The sequence goes on along the minus strand of RFOJ01000096.1, from coordinate 2,601 downwards.
CGACCGATGCCTCCGGCGCACGAACCCTCCCGAGTGCTGCGGTGGCTGCGTTCAACTCGACGATGAGGTCAATCAGCGTCTGCGGGAAACCCTCGGTGTTCTGCTGGCTGATCTCAGCGCGAACTTTGTCAAGGTCGGCATCAGTAACGGGCTCGCCGGTCTCGGCGAGCAACTGGTTGGTGGCCTCGGCGCGAATGAGAGAGGTCAGTAATCCGCGAACCGTTTCACCGTCTGCTGCACCGTCAACGATGGGCGACTCACCCACGGTGGCGAAGTCCTTGACTGTCTGCTCGAGGTCGGCATCAAGAACAGCGACGCCGTTTACACTCGCGGCGTTTTGGGTGGCGCCGCACGACGCGAGCACGACGGTCGATAACAGGAGGGCAATAAGGCGACGAGGCACCGCTTCACCCTAGTTGTCGTCGGTCGACGTACCGTCGCGCAGTCAGCATGTGCGCGGGCACGTTGCGTGACCTCAGCGCAGGCGACGCTGCGTCGGTCTCGTTACAAGATCTCGGGCAACACCCGAATGAGAAACTCGACCGCACCTTCTCCGCGCGGCACGTCGAGCCGCAGAGTCTGCGATTCGCGGTCGTACGCGCTCGAGGCGATGGCCGTCTCAATGCGATGTTCGCCGGACTTGTCAATAACCACTGGGTAGAGCCGTACCGCTTGGTCTTGCACCACCACGCGATTGAGCCCTGCGCCATGACACAACACTCGCAATCGTCCGATGCGCAACAATGCCTCGGCCTGCGCAGGCAACGGCCCGAAACGGTCGATCCACTCGTCGCGAAGCGCTGCCAGTGCTTCGTCGTCGATGACGAGAGCCAGCTTGCGATAGGCGTCGAGACGCAGTTCTTCGCTGTCGACGTATTCATGCGGAAGATACGCGTCGACGAGCAGGTCGATCTTCAGTTCGAGTGGACGCTGCGGCTCTTCGCCCTTCATCTCCGACACTGATTCACTGACCATCTGGCAATAGAGGTCGTAGCCGACTGCAGCGATGCGACCGCTCTGCTGCTCGCCGAGCAGGCTTCCCGCGCCGCGCAGCTCGAGGTCGCGACGTGCAATCTTGTATCCGCTTCCGAGGTCGGTCGACTCTCCGATGGTCTTCAGCCGTTCATAGGCGATCTCGCTCAGCACCTGGTCGCGCGGATGAAAGAGGTATGCGTACGCCTGCTGTCCGGCGCGACCAACCCGACCGCGCAACTGGTGGAGCTGGCCGAGGCCGAGTCGCTGGGCATCTTCGACCACGAGCGTGTTGACCGCCGGCATGTCGATACCGCTCTCGATGATCGTGGTGCATACCAACACGTCGAACTTGCCGTCCCAAAAGTCGATGACCGTGCGCTCGAGCAATGACTCGTCCATCTGGCCGTGCGCAAACGTAATGCGCGCTTCAGGTACGAGACGGCGCAGTTCTTCTGCTCGTTCTTCGATTGACTCCACTCGGTTGTGCACCCAAAACACCTGGCCATCGCGAAGCAGTTCGCGGCGAATGGCCTCTGCCGCGACACGGTTGTCGTACGCCGTCACGTAGGTGCGAATCGGCTGACGATCCGCAGGTGGAGTATTGAGCAGCGACATATCGCGGATGCCGACGAGACTCATCTCCAGCGTTCGCGGAATGGGCGTGGCCGACATCGTGAGAACGTCGACGCTCGTGCTCATCATCTTGATGGACTCCTTGTGTTGCACGCCGAAACGTTGCTCTTCGTCGACGACGAGCAAACCGAGATTCTTGAAGCGAATGTTCTCTTGCAGCAGGCGGTGCGTGCCGATCACCACGTCGAGTTCTCCTGAAGCGAGGTCTTTCACGATGCGTTTGGCTTTCGCCGGCGTGACGAACCGCGACAACATGCCGACCTTGATTGGATACGGCTTCAATCGTTCGCTAAACGTCGACATGTGCTGCGAGGCGAGCAGCGTGGTGGGGACGAGCACCGCTGCTTGCTTGCCGTCCTGCACACACTTGAAGACCGCCCGCAACGCGACTTCTGTCTTGCCGAACCCGACATCGCCACAGACGAGGCGATCCATGGGGCTCGGCTTCTCCATGTCGGCCTTTACGTCGTTGATTGCCTGCATCTGGTCGGGCGTCTCCACGAAGGGGAACGCGGCCTCCATTTCCCCTTGCCATGTGGTGTCGGGGGAGAACGCGTGCCCTTTGGTGTGCAGGCGCCGTTGGTACAAGACGACAAGTTCTTGTGCGATGACTCGCAAGTCGTTGCGTACACGTTGTTTGACGCGAGCGAAGTCGGCACCGCCCATCTTGTTGAGCTGCGGAGCGTCGCCGCCGACGTACTGCCTTACGAAGTCGATCTGGTCGCTGAGCAAGAACAAGTTGCCGTCGGCGTATCGAATCTGCAGAAAGTCTCGCTCGACGCCGTCGAGTTTTCGCCGTGCCATGCCTTCGAACACGCCGATGCCGTGCACGTCGTGCACCACGTAGTCGCCGGCTTTGAGGTCTTCGAACATCGTGGCCGCACGTCGACGCCGTGCACGCCTGCGCCGAGTGTTTCTTCGCCCGGTGATCTCAGATTCGGTCGCCACGATGAGCCGCGCGTCAGGAAGCGCGAAACCCTCGTGCAACGCCCG
>RFOJ01000095.1 GCA_009926705.1 Acidimicrobiia bacterium | reverse complement strand
CGCGCGAACGTGACGCAATTTCTGAAGCGGCCTTGTCGTCGATTTGCACTCCGAGGATGCCTGCGGCACGCACGATGATTTGGCGCAACTCATCGACTTCGTAGAACTCCAGCCGCGCGACGAGACCGAATCGATCGCGCAGCGGCCCGGTAATCATGCCGGTTCGCGTCGTCGCACCAATCAGCGTGAAACGCGGCAAGGTGAGACGTATCGACGAGGCTGCCGGACCCTTGCCGACGACGATGTCAATCTGAAAATCTTCCATCGCGGGGTACAAGATTTCTTCGACGACGCGCGACAAGCGGTGCACTTCGTCGATGAAGAGCACGTCTCGCTCTTCCAACTTGGTGAGGATTGCCGCCAAGTCGCCGGCTCGCTCGAGCGCCGGTCCGGAGGTGACGTGGAACTTCGCCCCCATCTCATTGGCGACGATGCCTGCCATGGTGGTCTTGCCGAGCCCTGGCGGCCCGGCCAAAAGCACGTGGTCGGCGGCCTCGTTGCGTTGGCGTGCCGCACCAAGCACGATCGAAAGATGATTCTTTAGTTCTGACTGGCCAACGAAGTCGCTCAGTCGTCGTGGTCGAAGTGCACTGTCGGCGTGCGCGTCACCTTCGTCCCTGGTCGTCGGGTCGACGAATTCCTCACGCACGGCGGGCCCCGAGCAAGCTCAGCGCTTCACGCAGCATCGCTGCGGCGTCGTTGGTGATGGCGATCTCGCGAAGCACCGCTCGAATCTCGCTCTCGTCGTAGCCGAGACCAGCGAGAGCATCGCGCACGTCGCTCACGCCGCCACCAGCACGGTCGCCGACTGGGCGCGGCTCGTCGATGACCGGCAGGTTGAGGCGGTCTTTCAGTTCGAGCAACAGACGCTCGGCGGTCTTCTTACCCACTCCGGGCACCGCGGTGAGCCCGGCGACGTCACCAGAGACGACGAGGTCCACCAAGACGCGCGGCGAATGCGTGGCGAGAATCGCCATCGCCAGCACCGGACCGATGCCGGTGGTCTCGATCAACTGGCCGAAGATCCGCCGCTCGTCACGGTCGAGAAATCCGAACAGCGTCTCGGCGTCTTCGCGCACGTGGTGATGGATGTGCAGAAACGCATCGGTCGTCGGCTCAAGTTCGGCGAGGGTGCGCGGCGTCACGTTCACCACGTAGCCGACGCCTGCCGTTTCAACGAGCACCGTCGTGTCACTGAGCCGCTCGAGCACCCGACCACGCAATGAGCCGATCATCAAACACCCCTCGTGCGTGCCACACTGCGCGCGAATGGTTGAGCAGCGATATGACACAACGCCAGCGCCGCTGCGTCCGCCGCGTCGGCCGGCTTGGGTTCAGTGCGCAACCCGAAACGCATTTGCACCATGCGAGCGACCGCCGATTTGTCGGCGCTGCCCCACCCGGCGACAGAGTTTTTCACTTGTGTCGGCGTGTACTGCGCGACTTCACAGCCGCGCGACGCGGCAAGCGCCAGCACAATGCCGCTCGCTTGCCCGACACTCATCGCGGTGCGGGTGTTGTGCTGAAAGAACACCCGCTCGACTGCGACCGCGGCCGGCGAAAACTCGTCAAACAAGGCCACAAGGTCGCGCTGCAAGCCGGCGAGACGACTCGGCAGATCTTCACCTGCCGGGGTCGACAGCACACCTAGTGACACCAGCTCTGGTTGCGCGCCTTCGCGCACCACGGCATAACCACAACGGGTAAGACCCGGGTCGATTCCCAGCACCACCGGCGCAACATCGGAGTCGACGTCCCGTGCCGCCGGTGAGACGCGTGTTTGGGGCCCTTGCCGAGGGGCGAACATGTGTTTGATGCTAGCGCAGGGAGGTGAGCGCGTCCATCAATTCGCTGACCGGTCGGAAGGTGACCCCAACGAAGGCACGGTGGGCGTAGCGCACGATGCCGGTCGCATCAATGACGAACACACTTCGCCGTGGCATATCCATCACGCCGAGCACACCGTAGGCGCGGTGCACCGCCTTGTCGGTGTCGGCGAGCAACGGGAACTTGAATCCGTGTTTGGACGCGAACTTTTCGTGGCTCGCCACGTCTTGCGCGGAGATGCCAAGCACCTGAGCCGAGACCCCTGCAAATTGCGAGAGCTCGTCGTTGTAACTGCACAACTGTTTGGTGCACACCGGCGTGTTGTCACCCGGATAAAACACGAGCACCACGGGCGAACCGCGGTACTGAGAAAGTGAATATGAACGCCCGCCCGTGCCGGGCAGGGTGAATTCAGGTGCGTTGTCGCCGACGCTGATGCTCATGACGCCACCGTAGCGAGGCAGCCTCGGCAATTGTTGACGCAGCGGTCTCGAACTATGACGCGGCCGCCTCAAGCAGCTGCTCGGAGATGTCAAAGTTCGAATACACGTCCTGCACGTCGTCGTGTTCTTCGAGTTCGTCCATGATCTTGAGGATTGCCTTTGCATCTGCCGGGTCGGTTACCGGCACCGTCTGGGCCGACACCATCGTGCTCTCAGCCGACTGCACCGGAATCTTCGCTGCCTCGAGCGCGGCCTTCACTTCGTAGACCTTCGTGGCCTCGCACGTGACGCGCCACACCGATCCGTCGTCGGCCATGTCGTCGGCACCGTGCTCGAGCACCGCGTTCATGAGTTCGTCTTCGGGGGTGCTGCGATCGACCAAGATCACGCCTTTACGCGAGAACTGCCAAGCGACGGCACCGGGTGCAGCCATCGAACCGCCGCACTTGCTGAAGATTGCGCGAACATCCGACGCCGTGCGGTTGCGATTGTCGGTGAGAATGTCGATAAGCAACGCCACACCACCCGGCGCATAGGCCTCATAGGTGATTGCTTCGTAGTTGGCGCCCTGCGCCTCACCAGTCGCACGCTTGATCGCGCGATCGATCGCGTCATTGGTCATCTGGGCGGCTTTCGCCTTCTGGATGATCGTGCGCAACGCCGCATTCGACGCTGGGTCTCCCCCGCCTTGTCGTGCTGCCACGTCGATTTGTCGCGCAAGTTTGGCGAATGCCTTGCCGCGCTTCTGGTCGATGACCGCCTTCTTGCGCTTGATTGTCGCCCATTTGGAGTGTCCGGACATCGTCGCCTCCCTATGCCTCGACCATGTCGATGAACATCTGGTGCACCCGATCGTCGTCAGTGAGTTCGGGGTGGAATGCTGCCGCCATGACGGTCTTTGAGCGTACGAGCACGGCAGCTCCGGCGTGCTCGGCGAGCACTTCGACACCGTCACCGATTCGAGTAACACGCGGGGCGCGGATGAACACCGCGTGCAGCGGCTCGGTCATTCCCTTCACCGCGATGTCCGTCTCGAAACTGTCGACCTGCCGACCGTAAGCATTGCGCTGCACGTCAATGTCGATGGCGGAGAATGACCGCTGGTCTGGCCTTGCGTCGCTCACGTGGCTGGCCAAGAGAATCATGCCCGCACACGTGCCGAACACCGGCATGCCGTCGGTGATGCGCTTGGCAAGCGGGTCGAACAACCCCGACGACTCGAGCAGTTTTGACATCGTCGTCGACTCGCCGCCCGGCATCACCAGTGCATCGCAGTCGTCGAGATCCGCCGGCAGTCGAACCTCGCGAACGTCAGCGCCGAGACGCTTCAGTGCTGCTTCGTGAGCGGCGAACGCACCTTGCAAGGCGAGCACTCCGATGCGGGCGCGCGCCGACATGTCGTCCCCGAACGGGGCTCCTACCAGCCGCGTTCGGCGTAGCGCTGGTTGATTTCGTCCATCGCGATGCCGGTCATCGGTGCACCGAGCTTGCGGCTCACCTTGGCGATGATGTGCGGATCACGGAAGTGCGTCGTCGCCTCGACAATCGCCTTGGCGCGCGGAGCCGGATCGTCACTCTTGAAGATTCCTGAACCGACAAACACCGATTCAGCACCGAGTTGCATCGCGAGAGCAGCGTCGGCAGGTGTGGCGATGCCACCGGCACAAAAGAGCGGCACTTGCAGCCAGCCGGTCTCGGCGATTTCTTGCACGAGCGGCAACGGAGCAGCGAGCTTCTTCGCCCAGTCGAACAGCTCGGCGGAATCGGCCTGCGTGATCTTGCGAATGTCGCCGATGATCGAGCGCAAGTGGCGCACGGCCTCGACGATGTTGCCGGTGCCAGCTTCGCCTTTCGAGCGGATGAGCGCTGCGCCTTCGGCGATTCGGCGGAGTGCTTCGCCGAGGTTGGTCGCGCCGCACACGAACGGCACCGTGAACTTCAGTTTGTCGATGTGATGTGCTTCATCAGCCGGAGTGAGCACTTCGCTTTCGTCGATG
>RFOJ01000094.1 GCA_009926705.1 Acidimicrobiia bacterium | reverse complement strand
TTCCAGCGAGTGGGAGACCTCATCTGGCAGGCAGCCGATGCGCGCACGCGTGGTTTCTTGCTCGGTGCCACGGCTGGGCGCACCACCCTGCTCGGCGAATTGGAGCGACTCTGAAGTGCACGAGCCAGCTTCGCTGCAGAGACTGACTGCAGTGCCGCCCGGAACCATGTCGCTTCGCCACACACGGTCGCCACTCGCCGTCTTCTCAACATGGGGTGAAACACCGTTCATGCCGAGCGAGACGGAGTCGTCAATCAGTTCCCACTGCACGACTGCGTTTGCTGGCTGCAGCGAGACGATGCTTACAACTAGAGCTAGCGCAATTGCAAGAGAAACTTTTCGGGGTACGTGCATACCTCAACGGTAGTGAGCAAGTGTCGGGTCAAGCCGCTCGCGCAGACCGTCGCCGAGCAGGTTGAACCCAAGCACTGCCAGGCACACGAACACTGCCGGCCACAACGTGAGCAACGGGTGAACCAGTAGGTATTGCTGAGTGGCAGCCAGCATTCGACCCCATGACGGGGTCGGTGGCGGCGTGCCAAGACCGAGATACGACAGTGTTGATTCAGCGACGATGGCAATTGACGCCGCTCCGCTCGACTGCACGGCGAGCGTCGGAACAAGGTTGCGCAGCACATGCCGTCGCACGACCAGAGCAGTCGAGGCCCCACTAAACCGCGAGGCAAGCACGTACGGGGCACGCACGATTGCCGCGGCCTCGAAGCGAGTCACAGCCGCCACCGAAGCTCCGGCGGCGATGCCGATTGCAACGACAGCGGTCGAAGTAGACGGGCCTCGTGCAGCTGCGAGCACGAGCGCAAGCAAGAGTGCAGGCAGTGCAACCACTGCGGTGACCACTGCAGAGAGCAGACCGTCGAGCCACCGTGGTGCCACCGCCGAGGCCGTGCCGAGTGCAGCTCCGATCGTGATTGCGATGACGGTGGCGGCGAATGCTGCGAGCAACGATGTGCGAGCCCCCTCGATGACGTTGCTTAACACGTCGCGCCCGAGTTGGTCAGTGCCGAGGAGGTGTTGCAGCGTCGGTGCGGCGAATCTCGCCGCGGAATCCACGGCGAGAGGATCGTACGGAGTCCAGAACACCGAGAGCATGGCGAGACCACCGAGGCACGTGACGATTGCAGTGCCTGCGACGAGCGACGGAGAGCGCTTCACTCCGACCTCCGCGGGTCGAGTCGATCATTGGCAAAGTTCACGACGGCACGCAGAGCAAAGACCATCAACACGACGACGAGCAGTACGGACTGCACCTTCGGGTAGTCACGATTCGCGATATCGCGAACAAGCATCGAGCCAAGACCTGGCAGGGCGAATACGCTCTCCACGACCACGGCACCCGTCACGAGCGTCGCAACTTGGAGAGAAGCAACCGTGAGTACCGGAGCTACGACCAGCCGGCGTCCGGAGAGAAGGGCGGCATGGCGGCTTCTTCCCGCTGCACGCGCGGTGCGAAAAGCATCAGAAGACGCGAAGTCGAGCGCGGATGAACGGGCGAACCGCGCCAGCATCGCAGTTTGCGACGCTGCGAGTGCTGCTGTCGGCAACACGAGCGACCTCAACGAAGCACCGATCGCCGACCAACCGTCGACCGGAAAACCACCGGCCGGCAACACGTTGAGTCGCACTGCAAACAGCATGATGAGCACGATCGCGACGACAAACGTGGGAACGGCGAGCCCAAGTTGCGTGAGTGTCATCGTGGCTACTGTCCGTCTGTGTCGTCGCTGCAATGCAGTGCGACGGCCGACCGCAGACGCGACGACGATTGAGAGTGCAGTCGACGCTGCGATGAGAGGCAAAGTGACGTCGAGCCGGTCAAGTACGTCGTCGGTCACCGAAGTGCCGGAGAGAAGCGAACGCCCGAGGTCGCCGCGCGCGGCATCGGCCAGCCAGTCGAAGTACTGCACCACGAGCGGTCGGTCGAAGCCGTATTCGCGGCGAAGTTCTGCGAGGGCTTCGGGCGTGGCATCGGTGCCGAGCCGCGCGGTGGCGACGTCACCCGGCAGGGCGCGCAGCAACAGGAAGATGGCGATTGTTGAGAACAGGATGCCTGCGACGCCGGTCGCAAGCCGGCGCAGGACGCCGCTCATGCCGATGCCTCGTTAGACGCGTTCGAGTCGTGCGGCGTAGTAGGAGTCACCGACGGAGTTGCGCGGCACACCTGTTACGTCTCGCGCCGCAACCTGCAAGTTCGGAATGAGCCACAGCCAGTCACTCGCTGACTGCTCAGACAAGAGTCGGGCAGCTTTCCTCAAGTTCTCATTGCGCGCGTCGCTGTCAGCAGCAGACGCAGCCGATGAGATCAAACCCTGATATTCCGCATTGTCGAAGCGGAAGTAGTAGTCCGGATTGGCGTAGATCGCCATGTCGTTGCGCTCGATGTGGCACACGATGGTGAGGTCGTAGTCGGCCTTGGTGAACACCCGATCGAGCCACTCTTCCCACGAGACGGGTGTGATCTCGACGGACAGACCCACTTCGCTGAGCGCTGCTGCAATGAACTCACTCGAATTCGTCGCGTAGTTGATTGGTGGCACGTCGAGCGTCACCTCGGTGCCTGGTGCGACTCCTGCGTCGGCAAGAAGTTCGCGTGCAGTAGCGGGGTCGTAAGGGGCGATGTCGGTGAGGTCTTCAAACCACGGATCGGTCGGCGGCACAAAGCTGCCGATGCGGGTTCCGTATCCGGCCCACGCGGCGTCGATGAGCGCATCTTTGTCGAGTGCCTGGCGCACTGCCGTGCGAACTCGCACGTCGTTGAACGGTGCACGCGAGTTGTTCATACCCAGCGTGACTTCGCAGTTGGTGCTGCCGCTCTGCACGCGCAGATCGTCACGCGTCTCGTAGGCAGACAGGCTCTCAGGTGACTGGACGGTGGTCATCACGTCGATGTCGCCGGCCAACAGTGCGTTGCTGAGTGCCGCCGCGTCGGTGAAATAGCGGAACACGACGGTCTGAGTGTCGGCGCGCCTGCCCCAATAGCCGTCAAAGCGTTCGAGCGTGATACTGCTGCCTTTGTCCCACTTGGCCAAGACGAACGGACCGGTGCCGTTTGCTGAGGTGGCGAAGTTAGCGGTGTCTTTCTTGAAGATCACGCCACCGCGCTGCGTGAGGTTGTAGAGCAGGTCGTTGTCGCGCTCGCTGAGTGTGAGCTGCACGCGTCCGGAGCCGTCGGCAGTGACCGACTCGACCCGAGCAAATTGTGCGAGCTGTGTCGGCAGCACTGCAGTGGACTTGTCGTCAAGCATGCGCGAGAGGCTCCACACGACGTCGTCAGCGACGAGAGGCTGGCCGTCGTGGAACTTCGCATCGCGAAGCGCGAAGTTGTAGGTGAGCCCGTCGTCGGAAACGTCGTAGCTCTCGGCGAGGGCGGGCACGATGCCACCTTCGTCATCGACTCGTACGAGACCCTCGTACACGTTGTCGAGCAGCACCTGCGGGATCGCCTGACCTGCGGTGCCGCTGATGTCGAGGCTCACGGGCTCGAGGGTGAATCCGAGCGTGATGGTGTCGGCGTTCTCTGCGGGAGCGCACGCAGTGGCGATTGCCCCGATACCGAGTGCCGCGACCACGACGGCGACGATGTTTTTGCGTGCGATCATCGTCCTTACTCTACGAACCATCGACGCATCCGACACCAGAACCCTCGAGGTGCAGAGACCCGAGTGACTCGAGCCGAGCGACCTACGCTTGCGGGGAGGCGCAATGGCTGAATCAACCGACGAACGTGACCAGCTCATTGCGGACTTGCTTGAAGAGGCGCATGGATTGCGCATGAAATTGGAAGACTTCAGTCAATACACCGAGGCCAAGGTGGCTGAGTTCGTTCAGGCTCGCAAGACACTGACGGACGAGCGCGATCAAGCTGTGCAGCAAAAAAGCCTCGCAGTGAATGATCTCGACGTGCTGCGCCGCCGTCAAGATGAGCTGCACCTGCAACTGGTCGAGATGAACAAGAAGATGCGCGAACTAGAAGCCCAGGTCGAGCAACTCACCAGACAGCGTGACCGCGCACGAGAGCGGGTTCGCGCGCTCGAGTCGTCCTGGGCGTATCGCTTGTATTCGCGGGTGCGTCACCCGTTCGGTCGCCGCAACACCACGGAGCTCTGACTTAGGCGTCAGAAGTAGCCGCAAAGAACTCAACGAATCGTTTCGACCAGTCGGGCTGCCAGTCGTGCGTCCACTTCGCATCCGTCACGAGCGAGACGCGCGCCGTGCCGCACCTTCGATCGACTGCACTTGTCAAGGTCGCGGTGTCTGG
>RFOJ01000093.1 GCA_009926705.1 Acidimicrobiia bacterium | reverse complement strand
TCGCCGCACCAATCGCCGTAGTCGCCTCGGGTCTCGACGTCGTGTACCCGCGCGAACACGCCACGCTCTGGCAGCAAGTCGCCGAGCGCGGCGTCATCGTGTCGGAGTCTCCGCCGGGTTGCGCACCCGATGCGTTCCGCTTTCCACTGCGCAACCGCATACTGGCGATGGCGAGCGAGTTGCTCGTGGTGGTGGAGTCGCGCGCCACGGGCGGCTCGATGATCACGGTCGACGAGGCCGCAAAACGTGGCATCACCGTGCTGGCGGTGCCCGGCTCGCCGCACAGCGACACGAGTGCAGGCACTAATGCACTCATCGCGCAGGGCGCCACATCGGTGTGCGACGTGGCCGACGTGCTCGTGGCGCTCGGCATCGACCATCACCGTCTCGCAGCGAGCAGCGACGCGCGCCCACGCCCGTCGGCAGCCGACAAAGTGGTGCTCGACGCATTGGCACGACGGCCGAGCACGTTTGACCATCTCGTTGCCGAACTCGACCTACCGATCGAAGACGTCGCGGTGCGGCTCGGTCGTCTCGAGGCACAGGGCTGGGCTGTCGTCAACGGCGGATGGTGGGAGGCGTTGCTTGCGTCGTGACGCTCGCATCGCTGGCGGTGACGCCGTGCGCTGTCGTATCAGTCGTGGCTGTGCCGCGCGCAGTCGCGTTCGGCGCGGCAACTACCGTTTGAGGCGTGAGCGCAGCCGATCGGTGGAACATCGGCGGGTTCGTCACCTCGCTCACGGCGTCGGCTGCCAACACTGTGAGCGCGTATCAGCGCGATGTGCGCATGTTTGCCGACTGGGTCGAGCGCCACGGGGTGAAGGCGCCGAACCAGGTCACGAAAGCCCACATTCGTTCGTACGTCGCGTTTCTCACCACGAGCAAGCTGGCTCGTCGCAGCATCTCGCGCAAGAAAGCTGCCCTCGGCCGCTACTTCGGGTGGCTGTCGCGCAACGGCAAGGTGAAGGTCGACCCGACGCTCGGGGTGAAGACGCCTTCCGACAAGGGGCGACTGCCCAAAGTGCTGACCTCCGAACAGTTGCGCGCACTGTTGGAGCAACACCCAGAAGGCCACCCACGCTGGCGTCATCTGCGCGACGACGCGGTGGTGGAGATGCTCTATGGCAGCGGGCTTCGCGTGAGCGAACTCTGTTCGCTCGACGTCGACTCGATCGATTCGCGCCGTGGTGTCGTGCGTGTGATGGGCAAGGGCAACAAAGAACGACAGGTGCCAGTGAGCAAACCGTCGATCGACGCGATCCGCGAGTGGGTGAAGGTGCGCCACGAAGTGCTCGGCGACGAGAGCGATCGTTCATCGCACGTCGACGAGCTCGCGCTGTTTCTCAACCACCGCGGTCGCCGCATCACGCCGCGCGACGTGAGACGTCTGATCGACGACCGCGCGGCGTCGCCCACGCACCCGCACGCGCTGCGTCACACATTCGCCACGCACTTGCTCGACAACGGAGCCGATCTCCGCACCGTGCAAGAACTGCTCGGCCATGCCGACGTCGCAACCACGCAGCGCTACACCCACGTGAGCAAAGAACGATTGAAGACGGCGTACGGAGCGTCGCACCCGCGCGCATGAACCCACGGCCCGAACGTCTCACCGTCGACGAAGCGTGGAAGCGCTGGCACGACGACAAACACGTGCCAGCCCGCGACTTCTTGGTCGTGCACTACGCCTCGCTCGTCAAGTTCGTTGCCGGCCGTCTCTCGGCGGGCTTGCCCAAACGAGTGGAGACCAACGACCTCGTGAGTTCTGGCATGGTCGGTCTCGTGCAGGCAATCGACCGCTTCGCACCCACCGACGGCGTGAAGTTCGAGTCGTACGCCATCCCGCGCATTCGCGGCGCCATATTGGACAGCTTGCGCGCGCTCGACTGGGTGCCGCGCTCGGTGCGCGCACGCTCGCGACAAATCGAGTCGGCCATCGCTGCGTTGCAGAACGAACTCGGCCGCCCCGCGACCGATAACGAGATCGCCGAACGCCTGACGATCACCGTCGATGAACTCAACGAGTGGCTTGCCGACGTGGCGTCGAGCGCGATCGGTCCGCTCGACCATGTGGCTCTCGACTCTCACGCGATGCCCGAGACAAGCGACTTTCAGCGCGCCACCAACCCCGACGCCGCCATCGAGTCGGGCGAGCTGCGCCGCACGATGCACGACGCGATTCGCAAGTTGCCCGAGCGTGAGCGCACGACCTTGCTCTTGTACTACGAAGAAAATCTCACCTTCACACAGATTGGTGAAGTGTTGAACGTGACCGAAAGTCGCGTATCGCAGATTCATGCCAAGGCCGTGTTGCAATTGCGCGGCCACTTGGCTGCTGCAAACTTCCGCTGACGTTGCTGCTCGCCGCGCTCACCACGCTGTGCCTCGCTATACCCGCGCACACCCACGTGCTCGACCCGTTTCGCGCCCCGCCCTGTGACCGGTGTGCTGGCAATCGCGGTCTCGACCTTGCCACCACGCCGGGCGCTGAAGTGCGAGCCGCAACCAATGGCACCGTGACGTTCGCCGGTCTCGTTGCCGGTCGCACCTATGTAGTGGTGCGCGCGAACGCCGACCGCAGGGTGCGCGTCACCTATGGCGGGCTTGCATCGCTCGCTGTCGCCCGCGGGCGCGCAGTGGCGCAAGGGGAGTCGCTCGGCACTGCAGCCGACACCTTGTTTTACGGCGTGAGAGTGGGCGACCGCCACGTCGACCCTCTGTCGTTCACCCGAGCCACGCCCGCCGCCTCGCCCGAGTCGGCCACGCCCGCCGCCTCGCCCGACCGCGCGCCGCTCACCGTCCGTCCGCGTTTTCGCATCACGCTTGGCGTAGCCCCCGCTCGTGCGTGTGCCGGCTGAGGTTCCCGATAGCGTCTCTCAGGCCGAGACGACGGGTCACACCGTCGCCCAGGCAGCGTTACAACATCCAACATCCTCGAACTGCAACCTGTGGTCGCTTCGGCGCAACGGTTCGAGTCCCTAACCACAGGAAGGAGACAGACATGGCAATTGTCAGCATGCGCCAGATGCTCGAGGCGGGCCTTCACTTCGGCCACCAGACCCAGCGTTGGCACCCCAAGATGGAGCGCTTCATTCACGGTGAGCGCAACGGCATCTACATCATCGACCTGGAGCAGACACTCCAGCGCATCGAGTCCGCGTACAGTTTCGTTCGCCAGCTCGCGTCAGGCGGCGGCGTGGTGCTCTTCGTCGGCACGAAGAAGCAGGCGCAAGACCCGATCAAGAACTACGCCGAGAAGACCGGCATGCCGTACATCAACGAGCGCTGGCTCGGCGGCATGCTCACCAACTTCGGCACCATCTCCAAGCGCGTCACGAAGATGATCGAACTCGAGCGTCTCGCTGCGTCGCCTGACTGGGCGCAGATCCCGAAGAAAGAAGCGCTGCTCATGTCGCGCGAGCTCGCCAAGTTGCAGCGCAACCTGTCGGGCATCCGCAACATGGTGCGTCCGCCAGACGCCATCTTCGTGCTCGACACCCAAACCGAACACCTCGCGGTGACCGAAGCCAACAAGCTCGGCATCCCGGTGATCGCGGTCGTCGACACCAACGTGAACCCCGACCTCGTGCAGTTCCCGATTCCCGGTAACGACGACGCAATCCGTGCCAACGAGTTGATGACCCGCGTCATCGCCGAGGCGATCGTCGAAGGTCGATTCATCGCCGAGAAGGCGGGCGGTCAGGTGCAGAACCCTGCCACTGCCGCCGTCGACAACGCCGTGTTCGCCGCCGAGCAGGCGCGCGCACGCGCCGAGGCTGCCGCTGCGCAGGCAGCGCGCGACGCCAAGCTCGCGGGTGGTGCGAAGTAATGGCCCCAAGCGCTGCGCCAGGCGACTGGCGCCGGAATGATGGATTGCAAGAAGGCGCTCGAAGCCGCCAACGGTGACGTCGAGGCCGCCAAGACGTGGCTGCGCGAGAAAGGTCTCGCTGCGAGCGCTAAGCGCTCCGATCGCGAGAACAACCAAGGCGTCGTGGCGTTGTCCATCGACTGCCCGCTCGCTGCGATCGTCAAGTTGAAGTGCGAGACCGACTTCGTTGCGCCGAAGCTGAAGCACTCGCCAAGCTCGTCCGCGAGAAGGGCGAGGCTGCTGTCTCCGAGCGCGCGAAGCAGCTCGAAGACTTGAAGATTCTTCTCAAAGAAAAGATCGAGCTCGGCGAAGTGGTTCGTTTTGAAGCGGCCGCCGGCAACATCATGGATAGCTACGTGCACGTGCAAGGCGGCCGCGGCGTCAACGTAGTGGTCGTCGAGATGAAGGGCGCCACCGAAGAGCTGGCCCACGACATCGCGGTGCACATTGCGTTCGCCCGTCCGAAGTACCTC
>RFOJ01000092.1 GCA_009926705.1 Acidimicrobiia bacterium | reverse complement strand
ATTTCAGATGCTCTTCCAACGAGTCAAAAATCCTTGCCCCCATCGTCTAGAGGCCTAGGACACCACCCTTTCAAGGTGGCGGCACGGGTTCGAATCCCGTTGGGGGTGCGAAGATCAGTTTCGACAACGAATCTGGTCCCGTGGTGAAGTTTGGAGTTCACGCCGGCCTGTCAAGCCGGAGGTCGCGGGTTCAAATCCCGTCGGGACCGCGAGACGGTGGAAACACCGAATCATGGTCGGGTAGCTCAGTTGGCAGAGCACGCGCCTGAAAAGCGCGGGGTCACCGGATCGACGCCGGTCCCGACCACCAGTGTGATGCGCTGACCCATCGTTACAGTTGGGAGCGCTTGCGAAATTCGCGCGTTCTCGCTTCGCTGTGCGCCTTTTCCGGATTTCTGCTCGTCGTCACGACTCGCGGGTGGAGAGGCCTAGATCAAATCCCGTCTGATCCCGGCTACGACTATGTCGGCGAGCGGGTTCAAACAGGCCTCAGTGTCATTGAGTTTCGCCCGTATCTCTATGCAGACCAGTCGACCTTGGCATCAATTGCATCGTCGCTGCCGCTCGAAACTCGGGCGATGTTCTTGACCTTTGCCTCGCACCTCATCTGGGCGTCCTGCGCGCTTGTCGTCTACCTCGCTCTGCGACGACTCATGTTGCATACGATCACATCGCTCGCGGGCGGACTCCTCCTCGTCACCACGCCGTGGGCTGCGCAGTCCGCAATCGGCAACTACGGCAACGTGCGATGGCCGATTCTCGTTGCGGCGACAGTCGTGGTTGCTGCCGAAGCAACCAACGAACGGCCTCGTGTCGTTCCACTGACACTCGCCACGGTTGCTGCAGCACTCTCTAATCCACTGCATCCTCTGCTTCTGGTGCCGTTACTGATCGGTGCAGGTCGTCTGGCATCCACGCACCGCAAAACGTTTGCAATCTCGGCCCTGCCACTCATGTTCGGGCTCACCGCGAATCTGCTCAACGTAGGAGCGGGCGGACATTCGGAGAAAATCACATCATTCTGGGATGGAGCAGGCCTCTTTTGGGTATCCGGCCAGGTCTTGCCAAGTGCAATCGCGCTGACTGGCTTGGCGCTCTCCGTACGAACGATTCGTGTCTGGAGCACACATCGATTGTTTGCTGCAACCCTCTTCGTCGTCGTCTTGTTGATTGCCGGGGCCAGCTACCGGCTCGGTGGTATTGCAGACCGTTATTACGTGGCTCCGGCGGCACTCGCGGCGATTGGTGCACTCGTGTGGTTGGTCGACACCCGCACTCGTTCTGCAAACGTCGCGAAGGTATTGACGATTGCGCTCGCAGTAGTTCTCGTGGTGCCAATCACTCGTTGGTTCTTCGTCTTTCCATATCTGCGCAGCGCACCGAGCTGGTCGACACAAGTTGATGCTGCGCAAGACAAGTGTGATCGGGGTGAAACCACTTCGTTCGAACTGCTGACAAGCAATGGTGAGTCAGTGACCGATCCAATTCCCTGCGACGATCTCTGAGTCAAGCCGGCTGACGGTCGCCGAGACCGCAACCAGTGAGATGTATTAGGAGTTGAAGTCGTACCCGAGTTGGGGTGCCGTGAGCATCGGCTCGTAAGCAATGCCCGCCTCGCGAGCCATCGTTGCGCACGTTCCACCGCGATCAACAATCACGGTGATGAACACCGGATGTGCACCGAACGCCTTCACTGCCTCGACCGCATCAAAGATTGATGTACCCCGCGTGACGGTGTCTTCGACGACCGCCACTTTGTCGCCGGGTTGCAGTGCGCCGGCGATGCGACCTTTCACGCCGTGATCCTTTGCCTCTTTCCGCACACTGAAACTGCGCAGTTCGCGCCCGCGAGTGGCCGCAAGAGCAGCAATGCCGAACGCAACAGGGTCGGCACCCATCGTGAGTCCGCCGATGGCGGTCACGTCTGGCGGGATGAGCGAAAGCGCGACGTCGGCGACGAGCAGGATGCCGTCGGGTCGGCACGCGGTCTGCTTGGTGTCCAAGAACCAATTACTGGCACGACCACTCTTCAACGTGAAGTTTCCGGTCTTTAGCGAGTGCGTGAGAACGTGCTGGCGCAACCGTTCGCGTTGCGGGTTGAGTGGCGGAAGTTCGGCCACGGTCGTCAGTCGAGCTCGCTGAGTGCGTCGACTGCGCGGCCCGCGTGGCGCAACACGCGCGACGTGTCGAATGCTGCCTCGAGCCGTGCGGCGGACAACACCGATGAAACTGCGGGCATGGTCGCGAGCACGTCGCGCAAGTGCGTGTGTGACTCGTGCGATGTGCGCGACGCCTCTTGCACTGCTCGGTAGGCCGCGTCTCGCGACATGCCGGCTTCGACGAGCGCAAGGAGTGCCGACTGGGAGAAGATCGCGCCCCGGGTTGCCTCAAGATTTTCCGTCATTCGTGTGGCGTCAACTTCCCAGTTCGCCACGAGTCGCGTAAGACGCTTGACCATGTAACAAGCGAGCGTCGCCGTATCGGGCAGGATGATCCGCTCGACCGACGAATGCGAGATGTCGCGCTCGTGCCACAGGGCGACGTTCTGCAGGCCCGCTTGCAAATTGCCGCGCACCACTCGCGCGAGACCTGAGAGCGTCTCGGCGGAAATCGGGTTGCGTTTGTGCGGCATCGCAGAGCTGCCCTTCTGCCCCACGCCGAAGCCTTCCCGTACCTCCGACACCTCCGTGCGTTGCAAGTGGCGCAGTTCGACGGCGATCATCTCGACAGTGTCGGCGATGCTCGCGCACGCGTACAAAAACTCGGCGTGACGGTCACGACTCACCACCTGGGTCGACGGCACTGCTCGCAAGTTCATCGCTTGAGCGACATGATCTTCGACTCGTGGATCGATGTTGCTGTACGTGCCGACAGCACCCGACAACTTGCAGACCGCGACGGTGAAACGAGCAGCCTTCATACGGCGGCGATCTCGGTCGACCTGCAGGGCCCACAGCGCCACTTTGGCGCCGAACGTGGTCGGCTCGGCGTGGATTCCGTGGGTGCGACCGATCATCGGAGTGTCTCGGTGGTTGCGGGCCTCGCGCACAAGAACGCCGACGAGTTCACCGAGGGCCGCATCGATAACTTCGGCGGCATCGCGAAGCATCGCACACCACGCGGTGTCGACGACGTCGCTGCTTGTGAGACCGTGATGCACCCACGCCGACTCTGGTCCGCCGATTCGCTCTTGGACGACGTCGACGAAAGCAGCGACATCGTGGTTCGTGATCGCCTCACGCTGCGACACTGCGTGGACGAAGGTTTCATCAACTTTTGGTGCGCGAGCGCGGCATGCCGACGCCACCGCCGACGGAACAGTGCCCACAATCGACTGGCCGTCGAGGGCATGCAGTTCGATTTCCAAATACCGCGAGAAGCGGGCGACGTCGGAGAAGATTTCGTCCATCTCCGGGAGTGAGTAGCGCTCAATCATGCCGAACCACCGCGCACGACGACATCGTCTCGTTCTGGTCCGACGCCGACGACGCTGACAGGAACCCCTGTGTGCTTCTCGACGAGCCTCAACAATTCGTGCACCTGCGCGGGAAGGTCGCTCTCTCGCTTGCAGCCGCGCAGAGGTTGTTTCCAACCGCGTAGCGTTTCGTACGAGCACTCAACGCGCGCCAGCGTCTCGGCGTCGTCGGGGAACGAGTCGAGTCTTCGACCGTCGAGTACGTAGCTCGTGCACACGCTGATGTCGTCGAAGTCGTCGAGCACGTCGAGTTTCGTGAGCGCGATATCGGTCAATGAGTTCACGCGCACCGCGTGACGCAACATCACGAGGTCGAGCCAACCCGGACGCCGCCTGCGGCCGGTGACCGTGCCGAACTCGCGGCCGATTTCTACGACGCGATCAGCGGTTTCGCCGTGCATCTCCGTGGGGAAGGGTCCGGCACCGACTCGGGTGGTGTACGCCTTGGCGATGCCGACGACGCGCGTGATGTGGCGCGGGCCGATGCCGCTTCCCGCGCACGCGCCGCCGGCGGTGGGGTTCGACGACGTCACGTATGGGTACGTTCCATGGTCGATGTCAAGAAACGTTGCTTGTGCGCCCTCAAGCAGGATCGATGCCCCTTCATCAAGCGCGTCGTGCAGCAGGTTCACCGTGTCGCAGAGGTGCGGCAGGAGCCGGCGCGCATACTCGTCGTATCGACGCACGACGTCGTCGACGTCAAGCAGCTCTTCACCGAGCGAAGCGAACAAATCATTTTCCTGGGTTGCACGCTCCTTGACGAGCGCACAGAATCGCTCGCGGTCGCGCACGTCGCCCGCACGCACGCCGATGCGCTTCACTTTGTCGGCATATGCGGGCCCGATTCCCTTCAGCGTGGTCCCGAGTTTTGAT
>RFOJ01000091.1 GCA_009926705.1 Acidimicrobiia bacterium | reverse complement strand
GCAAAGCTGAGCGACGAGAAGGGCGCCGGCTCGTTGACCGCGTTGCCCGTCATTGAGACGAAGGCTGGCGACGTGTCGGCGTACATTCCGACCAACGTCATCTCGATCACCGATGGTCAGGTGTACCTGCAGGACAGCCTCTTCAAGTCGGGCGTGCGTCCGGCAGTGGACGTGGGCATCTCGGTGAGCCGCGTCGGTGGCGCCGCGCAGATCAAGGCGATGAAGAGCGTGTCAGGCACCCTGAAGCTCGACCTCGCACAGTTCCGTGAGCTCGAGGCGTTCGCCACATTCGGTTCGGAACTCGACGCCATTTCCAAGGCGCAGCTGGAGCGTGGCTACCGACTCGTCGAATTGTTGAAGCAGCCGCTCAACAGCCCGATGCCCGTGGAAGAACAGGTGGTCTCGATCTTCGCGGGCACGAAGGGCTACCTCGACGACATTCCGGTCGCCGATGTGCGCCGCTTCGAGAAGGAACTGCTCGAGCACATGCGTTCTCGCCACGGAAGCCTCCTCGCGGGCATCCGCCAGAACCCGAAGGCCGACGTTCCGAAAGACCTCGCTGACATCGTTGCGAGCTTCAAGAAGTCGTTCGCACCGACGCCCGTCGCCGGTGCATCGGCCGACCCGACCAAGACCTCAGCCGGTGAAGTCGGCGAGGCTGCCAGCAAGAAGACGTTGGCGACGGAGTAATCAAGCACCATGGCCGGCGGTCAAGAACGCATTCTTCGTGGACGGATTCGCTCCGTCCAGGCAACGAAGAAGATCACCCGCGCCATGGAACTCATCGCTGCTTCACGCATCGTGAAGGCTCAGCAACGAGTGCAAGCTGCCGTGCCGTACAGCGAGATCATCACCAACGTGGTGAAGGACCTCGCGGCAGGCGGCTCGGGCTCTGACTCGGCATTCATGAAGCCGCGTGAAGTGGTAAAAACCACGTGCTATGTGGCGATTGCCGCCGATCGCGGTCTGTGTGGTGGCTACAACGCCGGCGTATTGCGCGCGACGGAAGGCGAAGTGAAGGCCGATGTGCTCGCCAACAAGCAGTACGCCATCGTGCCCGTCGGCCGCAAGAGCGAGAGTTACTTCAAGTTCCGCGGATACTCGCTGAAGAACGCGTTCGCTGGCTTTTCCGACGCCCCGAAGTATGAGAACGCAAAAGCAATCGGCCAGTACGTCGTGGATCTCTTCCTCTCTGGTGCCGTCGATCGCGTCGAGCTCGTCTACACGCGATTCGTGTCGGCCGGAACTCAAGAAGTGGTTCGTCGTCCGCTCATCCCGCTCGAGCGTGAAGTGGTCGAAGGGGGAGACGGCAAGCCCGAGTCCGGCACCAGTGCGTACGAATTCGAGCCGAGCGCCGAAGACATCCTCGGGTCGCTGTTGCCGCGCTACGTGGAGGCGCGTATCTATGCGGCGTTGCTGAACGCGGCCGCGAGCGAACACGCATTCCGTCAGCGTGCGATGAAGTCGGCCACCGACAACGCCGAAGAACTGATCAAGAGCCTCTCGCGCACGATGAACCGTGCTCGCCAAGACTCGATCACCACCGAAATCATGGAAATCGTCGGAGGTGCCGAGGCGCTCAGCGCCGAGAGCGACATGGCGAACGCATGACCACGACGATCACGACGCAACGAATCAACCACTTCTGAACGAATCTGAAAAAGGAGCAAACATGACAGCAACGATGAGCAACACGAAGAGCGGCGAAGGCCGCGTCGTCGCGATCGCCGGCCCGGTGATCGACGTCGAGTTCCCTCGCGGCAGCCTGCCCGAGCTCAACCGCGCTCTTGAGTTCACCGTCGAGGTGGACGGGAAGCCGAACAAGATTCTCGCCGAGGTTGCGCAGCAGCTCGGCCACAGCCGCGTGCGCGCGGTCTGCATGAAGCCGACCGACGGTCTGCGCCGTGGCACCCCGGTGCGCGACACTGGTCGCGGCATCAGCGTGCCCGTGGGTGAAAAGACGCTCGGCCACGTGTGGAACGTGTGGGGCGAAGTGCTCGACGGCAACAACGACGACTTCAAAGACGTGGAGCGCTGGGATATCCACCGCTCGGCTCCTGCCTTCGACGCTCTCGAGCCCACCAAGCGCATGTTCGAGACGGGCATCAAGGTCATCGACCTGCTCACCCCGTATCTCGCCGGTGGCAAGATCGGTCTGTTCGGTGGCGCAGGCGTCGGCAAGACCGTGCTCATCACCGAGATGATCAACCGCGTGGCATCTAAGCACGGTGGTGTGTCGGTATTCGCGGGCGTCGGTGAACGAACCCGCGAAGGCACCGACCTTCGCATTGAAATGGCCGAGTCTGGCGTGTTCGAAAAAGCCGCATTGGTCTTCGGACAGATGGACGAGCCACCGGGCGTGCGTCTGCGCGTCGCACTCTCGGCGCTCACGATGGCGGAGTACTTCCGCGACGTGAAGAACCAAGACGTGCTGCTCTTCGTCGACAACATCTTCCGCTTCGTGCAGGCGGGTTCGGAAGTGTCGACTCTTCTCGGTCGTATGCCGTCGGCGGTGGGTTACCAACCGACGCTCGCCGACGAGATGGGTCAGCTGCAGGAGCGCATCACCTCGACGCGCGGTCGCTCGATCACTTCGCTGCAGGCCGTGTACGTGCCCGCTGACGACTACACCGACCCAGCACCGTTCACCACCTTCACCTTCTTGGATGCGACCACCGAACTCTCGCGCCAGATTGCGTCGCTCGGCATCTACCCGGCGGTCGACCCGCTGGCGTCGACGTCGACGATTCTCTCGCCCGAAGTGGTGGGCGAGCGCCACTACAACGTGGCGCGCCGAGTGCAAGAAATCTTGCAGCGCTACAAGGAACTGCAAGACATCATCGCGATTCTCGGTCTCGACGAACTGTCGGAAGAAGACCGCCAGACCGTGTCGCGCGCACGCAAGGTGCAGCGATTCCTCTCGCAGCCGTTCTACGTTGCCGAAGTCTTCACCGGTGTGAAGGGCGAGTACGTGCCCACGGCCGAAACGGTGGAGAGTTTCGAAGCCATCGTGAAGGGCGAGTTGGACGAAGTGCCTGAGCAGGCATTCCTCAACGTCGGAAGCGTCGAGCAGGTGTTGGCGAAAGCCAAGGCCTTGCAAGAGTCGGCAGCGTAGGAGACGACCAGATGGCTGGCAGCGCGACGATGAAAGTGGAGGTGGTGTCGCCAGAGCGCGTGTTGTTCTCTGGCACCGCTTCTCAGGTCATCACGCGCACGGAGAGCGGCGGAGAAATTGCGTTTCTGCCCGGCCACACGTCATTCCTGGGTGTGCTGACGGAGAACCACACTCGCATCTACTTGGAGGGTGGCAAGGTGCACGTGCACGGCGGATACGTGGAGGCATCTGGCGGACACGTGACGATTCTCTCCGACAACGCTGAACTTGCCGAAGACATCGATGTTGCTCGGGCTCGAGCTGCCAAGGAGCGGGCCGAAACCGCGATGCGTGGCGAACACAATGCGACCATCGAAGCCGATCTTCGCCGTGCGCACGCCAGATTGTCGGCGGCCGGCGGCCTCGGCGACACCAAGTAGCGCACGAACGACCACGGCGACCCACAGCTGGCGATGAGCAAAGCACCCTTCAAAAACGCCCTCATCACCGGAGCGTCGAGCGGTATCGGCGAGGCGATCGCCCACAAACTCGGCAAGGCCGGCGTCGGAATGGTGCTCGTTGCGCGCCGCAAAGACCGACTTGACGCCATTGCCTCGCAGTATGCAAACACCGAGGTGCTTCCAGCCGACCTCGTGACGGCCGCCGGAGTCGACGCGGTACGAGGTGCTTCCAGCCGACCTCGTGACGGCCGCCGGAGTCGACGCGGTACTCGCCCGTTTACGCGACACGACGCGCGCACCAATCGACCTCGTGGTCAACAACGCGGGCTTCGGTACGTCGGGGGCGTTTGCCGACGCTGATCCTGAACGTCTCTCGAGGGAGATTTCGCTGAACGTCAGTGCTCTCACCCGCATAGCGCACGAGGCTGTGCGCCAGATGCAGACCCGAGGCCACGGTTATCTGCTGAATGTCTCGAGCATTGCGTCATTTCAGCCGGGGCCGGGCCTCGCGGTGTATTCGGCGACGAAGGCCTTTGTAACCAGTCTCACCGAAGCCCTGCATGAAGAGCTTCGAGGCTCGGGCGTTCGCGTCACGGCGTTGTGCCCCGGATTAACGCATACGGAGTTCCAGAGCATCTCCAACACAACGGGTCTTGAGTCGAAATTTCCTGATTTTGCGTGGATGAGCGCCGAAGATGTGGCGCGTGACGGGCTGCGAGCAGTGATGGACGGGAAGGCTCTGTGCATTCCGGGACTCGTCAACAAATCGCTGGCGACCTTCTCGTCGTTTTCGCCGCGAGGTTTGGCCCGCCGA
>RFOJ01000010.1 GCA_009926705.1 Acidimicrobiia bacterium | reverse complement strand
CAGTTCGGGTCGTGCAAAACCGAGGTGCGGTGTGAGGCGCTGCCATTCGATGGTGAGCAGACGGTGGCGCTGCAGGTCGCGGAATGCGCCATAGTCGCCAAGCACGTCGAAGCGGTACGACAAACGTTCGAACGCGCGACCAGGCTTGTGTCGTCGGTTGGTGCGCTCACCCACGTAGGCGCTGATCAGAGCCACTCGCTGCACGTGGCTGAGCGATCGCACGCGCTCCAGCAATTGTGATTCAGGAAGGTGCGAAGACGAGTAACAGATCGCAGCGAGCAACTTGTCTTCGCCGTCCGGGTCGAAGTCGACGAGCGTCACCTCGGCGGCAGGCTCGGGTTCAACGATGCCGAAGTACTCGTCGACGAGGTCGGCGGTGTTCGATGCGTTGTCGGCGAGGTACTGGCTCCAGCGTCCGCCTCGCTCGGGCATGTCGACGCGCCGCAGGAATGTAGGGATCACCTTGCGCAACTCGGAGAGCATCATGTCGGCGTACGCGCGAGCTTCGGGCAGCGGGTGGGCACGCATGCGCAGGAGCAGCGCTTCGTAGCCCTGTCCGGTGCCGTAGATGCCCACGTTGCTGAGCGACGCCGCTGGCAGCACGCCTCGCACGGCGTCGAGTGCCTTGGCACGCGTCGCTTGGCGATAGATGAAGTCGGAGTCGTTGGCGCCGCGCGGCACGGTCGCACGCACGTGGTTGGTGACCTTGTCGACGAGCTCGCTGTACGTGTCGAACATGCGGTCCATGTCGCCGACATAACGGGTGCCCAACGGGCCCGAGCACACTTCCGGGTCTCGGTAGTAGCGGTAACGCCCGCCGAGCCGCGCGTCGTAGGAGATGTAGCGAGTGCTCTGCTCGAGGTACGACATGAGCCGTCCCCACTCCAAGATTTTGGTGAGCACATTCGAGGCCTGCTCACAGGCGAGGTGAACGCCACCGAGCTGGGCCACGGAGTCGTCCCCGTACTCGACGAAGATTCGTTCGTACAGTTCTTCCGCGCGCGACACACCGACCGTCGCGTCGACCGTCTCGTCACCCGCCAAATCGAGGTCGCCGACGAACTCGTCCAAGAACAAGCGACGCAGACTCTTTGCGGTGCGGCTGTAGCGGGCAAAGAGCGCGCCCTTGACCACCTCAGGAAGATTGACGAGCGCAAAGACCGGCAGGTCGAGATTGGTGAAGTAGCGCCGCAACACTGCGGCTTCGTCGGGTGTGAACTGCTCCGGAACGTAGACCGACACGAGTGCCGATACTACGAAACGAGGGCGAGGTTTTAGAGCACCCCTTCGGGCACGCGGCCGTCACCGAACGCTTCTTTCACGTTCTTTTGCAGTTCTGCCCGCGTCCACAGGTCGATGACGGTCATCGCCATGATCTTGGCGCCGTCCAGCACCGCCTTGTCGGCCTCTTTCGACTTGGTGTAGTCGGCGAATTGCGGCGAGTGCAGCGACACGCCCTGTGGTGCGACCGCGAGCATCGGGTGGATGGTCGGGGTGAGGTAGCTCACGTTGCCCATGTCGGTGGAGCCGCCGCCCTGCCCGTGCATGTATGCCGATGTCAAAGGTCGACCCAGTGACGTGGAGTTCGCCGCATACGCGTCGAGCAGCGGAATGTTGTCGACGATGTCGGCATAGGCGTGCGTATCCCAGGTCATCTCGACTCGGCAGTCGGTGGCCTTCGCCCCAGCTTCGAGGCACGACGCAACGCGCTGCTTGAGCGGTTGCAGCGTCTCGATGGTGTCGCTGCGCACGTACCAGTCCATCTCTGCTTCGCGTGGCACGATGTTGGGCTTCTCCCCTGCTTTGGTGAAGATGCCGTGCACGCGCTCGGTGGGTCGAATGTGCTGGCGCAACGCGGCGACGTTCATGTAGCCGAGCACGGCCGCGTCGAGTGCGTTTCGGCCGAGGTGCGGCGATACTGCGGCGTGCGCAGCCTGGCCGTAGAACTTGACGATCGCTTGCTGGATGGCGATGGCGTTCATGCGCGCCAAGTCGCGATCGGAGGGGTGGATCATCATCGATGCATCGACGCCGTTGAATGCTCCGGCACGAGCCATCTCGACTTTTCCGCCGCCGCCTTCTTCAGCGGGGGTTCCCATGAGCGTGAGTCGCCCGCCTGCATCATCGGCGATGCCGGCGAGCGCGAGGCCTGCGCCGAGCCCGGCGGCGGCAATGATGTTGTGGCCGCACGCATGGCCTATGCCAGGCAGTGCGTCGTATTCGCAGAGCACCGACACGTTGAGCCCTCGCGAGCCGACGTTGGTCTGGAAGGCGGTGTCGATGTTGTACGCGCCACGCGTAACGCCGTAGCCCGCTTCGTCAATCATGCGGGTGAGTCGGTCGTGGGCGTAGCGCTCTTCGTAGTTGGTCTCTGGATGGGCGTGAATGTCGTGGCTCGCTGCGATGAGGTCGGCGGCCCGGGCGTCGATGTCGGCGCAGGCGCGAGCCTTGAGTTCAGCGATCTGTTGTTCGTCAAGTGCCATGAGGAGAGAGGCTAATTGGGCACACACAGCACGAATGCGTCTGGGCGCACCGTGACAGTGACGTGATCGGCACGCCCCCACGCGCGCCCGTCGATGCTGACCGACTCGGCCGCTCGGGGTGATTGCCAGGTCACCGACTCGCCGCGCGCTGTGTGCAGGGCTGGGTGCGGAAGATGGTCGCCCATGCGCATGCGTCGACGAATCGCCACCACCTGGCGCAAGCCGAGGCGCGACCACTCCAGTGCATCGGCGCGACCATCGTTGGGGTGCGAATTCGGTGCCACGTTCAAGTTGTCGACAAAACCACCTGCGGTGAACCACCATGCGGGTCGACGAGTGCCACCGATCAGCACCGTAGAGACTGCCAAGGTTGAAGCTCTGCGGCCTCTCACGCTCAGGGTCACCTCGTATGCATCGAACGGCAGCAGTCGACATCGACCGCCGATGCGCAACTCGGTTGCCTTTGCGCTCGAACCGAGAGCGGTGAGCAAGTCACCGCTGCACAACGCGATGTGTCGCGAACCGTGTGCTACCGCACGGGCCGCAGCCTCTTCGTCACGGGCCACCACGAGGTCGTGGGGTGCGACGCCTTCGGTGCCCCACGGCTGACCCTTCTCGATGGTCATGTCGTGCGTCTCACGAGAATCATGCGGCGCCACCGATGGGCATTGTGCTCGCGCTCAACACCACGCCGCGCAAGACGCGGTCGACCGCCGCGTCGGCTGCTCCGCGCGTCACCTCGTCGGGTGCATGTTGTGCGACCTGGCGCAACAAGTCGATGAGTTGCTTCATCGTGCGCACGAAGTCGCCAGGCGTCGTGTCTTCGTCGAGCAAGTCGGCGAGCTCGGAGCCGCTCGCCCACTTCACCACCGTGTCGACATAGCCAGCGTCGGGGGCGCGGTGCGGCGTGAGACCAGCCGCCGACTCTTCGCGCTGCAAGCGCATGCTCAATTGCTGGATTTGGCGGAAGCGCGACTTCAGCTGCGTTGAAGGAAACGTCGGTTCCGGTGCCGGCTCGGGGCTGCGGTGCTCGTAAACGAAGGTTGAGCACAGGGCGGCAAGCGACGTCGGGTCGAGCCCGTCGAGGAGCTTCGTGGCGATGGTCTCGGCGACGAGCAGGTCGGATTCGTGAAACACCCGCGACAAGAGCGCGCCGCGCGGCGTGAGGCGCCAGTCGCTCACGTAGTCCCACCGTTCGAGCAGGCTGATGACATCGTCGAACCGCTGACTCACGACCTCGGCGGCCTTGTCAACTCGTGTCTCCAATTGCGCAATTTCTCGGTCGATGCGATCGGCCGACTTCGCGGCATTGAGCTTGAACTTGAGGTCGGGGTCTTGCGCGCACGGATGCTGGTTCTTGGCGGCGGGCGGCGGTGACTTCGGCTTGTCGATCTTCAAGCGCACTAGGCGATGCGCCAGTTCGCGCAGCACCCGCGGGTCGTTCTGGTCGATGATCTTTCCTTGGTGGCCGGTCACTGCTACGCCGTCGATCGGCAGATGCGTCGCGGTGGAGACAGAGCGAACCAGTTCGTCGGCGGTGAGTGCGCGCAGCGATCGATTGCCGAACAGCACCTTCACTTTCACGCCCTTGGCGCGTACGGAGGTGCTGAGGACCAGCCCGAGGTTGTCGTCGAACCATGCCACGTCTCCGGCCCGCAGCGCCATGAGGCTCATCTCAATCTCGGTGCGGTCGCGCTCGCCGGGTTCTTTTGCAAAGAGTCTCCGGTAGTCGTCGATGTCTCCGAACTCACTCTTCGACTGCGCGCGCAGCCGGTCGCGCTCCTTCTGACGTTTGGCGATGCGAGCCTGTACCTCCACCACGCCCTTGCTGGCTTGGTACTGCGCGAGCGACAAGTTGAGCAGGTGGCGTGTCTCTTCTGGTGAGTGGGTTCGCACCAAGTTGACCGCCATGTTGTACGTCGTGCGGAACGCTGAGCTCAATCGGAACGTGCGGCTCGTCGCTACTGCTGCCACCTGGTCGAACGGCACGAAGGGGTTCCACACGACGATGGCGTGACCGAGCGTGTCGATGCCGCGGCGCCCGGCGCGACCAGTCAGCTGCGTGTATTCGCTCGCCTTCAGTGTCTGGTGGTGTTCTCCGGTGAACTTCGACATTTTGTCGATCACCACCGCGCGCGCAGGCATGTTGATGCCCACCGCCAGAGTCTCGGTGGCAAAGACCACTTTCACGAGGCCGCGCACGAAGAGTGCTTCGACGATCTCTTTGAAGGTCGGCACCATGCCTGCGTGGTGGGCGGCGATACCCGACTCGACTTGTGCCGCGAACATGGTGAAACCGAGCGCCGCAAGGTCGTCGTCAGACAGGCCTTCCACTCGGCTGTCGACAATCTCGCGAATCTCTTCCCGCTCCGATTCGCTCGTGAGGCGAATTCCGGCTTTGTAGCACGACGCCGCCGACTCGTCGCACTGGTTACGGCTGAAGATGAAGTAGATGGCTGGCAACAAGTCGTTGTCGCGCAGGACGTCGACGATGTCCAGCCGGGACGGCGGGAACATCCGCGATCTGCCGCGCTTGCCGCCGCGTCGGCGTATCGCGTCGTGCTCGCCTGACTCGATCTTCAGAACTTTGGGGTTCGCTGCTCCGTTGACCAGCGTCTCGACGAGCATGATTTCGTCGTTCGCCTTGTCTCCATAGGCGTACATGTTGTGCAGCTCGACCGGTCGCTTGCCTTCCACCACTGCCCTCGTCGGGCCGCGCACGGTGGTGAGCCAGTCGGCAATCTCTTCTGCGTTGCTCACCGTCGCCGAGAGCGCCACGAGACGCACTTCGGGGTCGAGGTGAATGATCACTTCTTCCCACACGGGGCCCCGGTACTCGTCTTGCAAGAAGTGCACTTCGTCGAGCACCACCACGCCGAGCTGATCGAGCGACGGCGAGCGGGCATAAATCATGTTTCGCAGCACTTCGGTGGTCATCACGAGGAGCGGTGCGTCGACGTTGATGGCGTTGTCGCCGGTCAAGAGACCGACACGGTCGTTGCCGTAGAACGCACACAGATCGTGGTACTTCTGGTTGGAGAGAGCTTTGATCGGCGCGGTGTAGAAGCCGCGCTTGCCTGCCTCGACCGCCATCTCGAGGCCATACTCCGCGATCACCGTCTTGCCAGAACCGGTTGGCGCCGCGACGAGCACCGACTCCCCCGCGTCGAGGGCGTCGAAGGCCTGCTCTTGGAACGGGTCGGGGGCGAAACCGTAGCGAGCGAGTCGGCGCCGGCGTGCGGTGTCGTTCACGCGTCAGCCGTCTTGCGGCGGCGCCACAAGAGCAGTGCGCCGATGGCCACGGCAATCAGATACAGAACGGTGAGCGGCACGCCGAGTGCCATGAGGGTGATCGGGTCGCCGCTCGGCGTGATCACGGCCGCCACGATGAAGATGATGACGATGACGTAGCGCCACTGAGTGATCAATGTGCGCGGCGATACGACTTCCACGAGTTGCAGAAAGACGAGCAGCACCGGCGTGAGAAAACCGACTCCGAACGAGAGCATCATTAGCACCACGAGGTTGACGTACTTGTTGATCTGGTAGTTCTGCGTGACGTCGGCACCCGACCATCCGATGAGAAACTCGAGGGCTTTGTCGAGCGTCCACCACGCGAGGTAAGCGCCGAATACGAAGAGCACCACCGATGACACGACGAAGAAGTACGAGTACCGCTTCTCTCGCTTCGTGAGCGCCGGCACGATGAATCGCCAGATGTTCCACAACACCACCGGAAGCGCCATGACGACGCCGCCCCATGCCGCGATGCGCATACGTGCCGCGAATCCGTCGATTGGGCCCAGTGCATAGAGCGTTCCGTCGCACCGAAGGCTCGACTTGCTCGCGCACAAGTCGCGGTACGGCGACACGAGGAAGTTGAGCACGGGCTCGTAGGCGATGAGCAAGACCGTCGCGCCGACGGCGATCGCGAAGATCGAGATCACCAGCCGGTTACGCAGCTCGGCCAGGTGCTGCATGATTGTCATGCTGTTGGCCTGGCGCCGTGTACGCACCATGTCAGCCCTCCGTAGCCGGCTGATCGGCGCCGCCCGCGCCGCCCTCGCCCTGCGACGGGGCATCGAGCGAGCTCGGTGCGCTTGGTGCGGGTGCGGCATCGTCGGCGGAGCTCGCAGTTGCCACGAGGTCGGGGGTGTCGGCGGCGCTTGAGGCTGCTGAGGCACTCGACGTCGTCGCTGCTGGGCTGGCGGCTGCGGTGTACGCCGACGCCGCAGATGCAGCTCGACGCTGGTCGAGGTGCGGCATCTTTCCGGCAAAAATGTCGTTGGCGTCGTTCGCTGCCTTCTTCAATTGCTCTGCGGGCTCTTCGACGAGACTCTTCACCTGTCGCATCGGCTCTTCCATCACTTTGTTCACTTCTCGCTGCACCGTGTTGGTGATGTTGCGGATCTCACGGTAGATCTTTCCCGCCCGGCGCATCGCGCCTGGGAGCTTCTCGGGGCCGAGCACGATCAACCCCAGCACGGCGATGAAGACGAGCTCCGTGCCCGACAGGTTGAACACGGGAGCAAGCCTACGAGAAGCGCGAACTTCGGATTCTGCCGACGTGTCGGCTCGTAGTGTTGCGGCGTGCAACAGCGACTTCCGTCGATGCTTCGTCCGCAGTTGTTGTTTGCGCACCGCGGCGCGCGAGCCCACGAACAGGAGAACACGCTGCCAGCGTTCGCGCTGGCCCTGAAACTCGGGGCGACAGGCCTCGAATCTGACGTTTGGCTCACCCGTGACGGTGTCGCCGTACTCGATCACGATGGAGTCGTTGGTTCGCGACTGCGCCGACGCAGCATCAAAGACGTCGACAGTGCCGACCTTCCCGCTCACATCCCCACGCTTGAGCAATTGCTCGATCTTGCCGAGCGTCACGACGTGGCCGTATCACTTGACGTCAAAGACCGTGATGCGTTCCCGGTGGTTCGTGCGATGCTCACGACGCGACCACATCTCAGCGCTCGCACCTATTTGTGCTGCGAAGACTTCGATGTGCTGCGAGACGTGGCTCCCCAGTTTCGTGACGTTCGGCTGGTTGACTCGTCGCGGCTCGCCAAAATGAAGGACGGCCCCGAGCGTCGGCTGGCCCAGTTGGCCGATCTCGGTGTGGTGGCTCTCAACATGCACCACTCCGACTGGAACGGTGGCCTCGTCACGCTTGCCCACCGCTTCGAGCGCCTCGCATTCGCCTGGGATGCACAGTTTGACCACACGCTTACTGAGTTGCTGCGCATGGGCGTCGACGCGGTGTTCAGCGATTGGGTCGACCGAATGGTGGATGCGGCTCGCGAGCCGTGACGACGTCGCGCTAGAGCCGTTGCATGTCGCTCGGCGGCCAGATGACCACTAGCGCCCTGCCGACGATGACATCGACGTCGACTGGCCCGAACATACGGCTATCGAACGACATCGGGCGGTTGTCGCCAATCAAGAACACTTGGTCTTCCCCGATCGTGATTGGCCCGTGATCCGCAGTGCCGCAGCGCACTGGCGGGTCGTACTCGGGGTTGGTGACCTCTGCAGAGAGCCACGGCTCGGCGATTGCAACGTCGTTAATGAACACCACGCAGTCGCGGATCTCGAGTTTCTCTCCAGGCAGTCCGATCACTCGCTTGATGAGGTCGTCGTGCTGCACGGAGTCGCCGTTGAGAGTGATTCGGTCGAACACGATGACGTCGCCGCGCGAGGGTTCGCCGAACCTGTATGCCAACTTGTTCACCAACACGCGGTCGTCGCCAAAGAGCGTGGTCTCCATCGAGGGTCCGGCGATGTAGAACTGCTGCACCACGAAGGTGCGCAACGCCGTCGCGATCACGACGGCCGTCACGATGACGACGAGCCATTCGCGGATTTGGCGCCAGCCTGAGCGACGCTTGCTGTCGCTCTTGTTTTCGCCACTCATGTTGTCGCCAATCGGCTCGTCAACCACCGGATTCACGCTAGTTGCGGGCTTCGACTGCTCGAACGTCTCTTCCCCTGCCGTAATGAAGTGTCTTGCCGTGCTCGAATGCGCACACGAAGCACGCTGCGCCTACAGCGAAGCGACGAGTTTCTCCACGCGGTCGTCGTGGCTCTTGAACGGGTCTTTACACAGCACGGTGCGTTGCGCCTGGTCGTTCAACTTGAGATGCACCCAGTCGACGGTGAAGTCTCGCTTGCGTTCTTTGGCTCGCTTGATGAACTCACCGCGCAACCTCGCTCGCGTCGTCTGTGGGGCAACGTCTTTTGCGTGCTCGATGGCGTCGTCATCGCACACGCGCTCGACCATCCCGCGCGACTGCATTTTGTAGAACACGCCGCGAGTGCGGTCGATGTCGTGGTACTGAAGGTCGAGCATCTGCACCCGCGGGTCGTCGAGGGCGAGTTTGTGGCGGCTGCGGTATTCCTCGATCACTCTGTATTTGATGACCCAGTCGACTTCGCGGTCGAGTTTCATCGGGTCGTTCTCAAGCGTCACGATGCAGTGCTCCCACATCTCGAGGGCGCGCTGTTCTTCGGGGGTGAACCCGCGCTGGTCGGCGTAGCGCAACGCTCGGTCGAGCAGTTCACGCTGGATGTCGAGTGCCGATAGTTCGCGTCCGCTCGCGAGTCGCACCTTGCGCTTGCACGTAAGGTCGTGGCTGATGTCGCGAATGGCGCGGATCGGGTTTTCCAGCGTGAGGTCGCGCAGCATTGTGACCGGGTCTTCGATCATGCGGATGACGCACGCGGCTGCTCCGATCTTTACAAAGTTGGTGTACTCGCTCATGTTGGAGTCGCCGACGATGACGTGCAACCGACGGAAGAGCTCGGAGTCGGCATGCGGTTCGTCGCGAGTGTTGATGATCGGTCGGCTGCGCGTCGTGGCGCTGCTCACGCCTTCCCAGATGTGCTCGGCGCGCTGAGAGATGGAGAAGACCGGTCCGCGCGCCGTCTGCAGGATGTGCCCGGCTCCCGCAAAGATCTGCCGCGACACAAAAAACGGAATCAGGGTCTCTGCGTAATACGACAAGTCGTCGGTGCGTCGCGTGAGGTAGTTCTCGTGGCAGCCATAACTGTTGCCTGCCGAGTCGGTGTTGTTCTTGAACAGGTAGATGGTGCCGCGAATGCCTTCGTCGCGTAAGCGCTGTTCGGCTCCCGAGACGAGGCCCTCCAGCACGCGTTCTCCCGCGCGGTCGTGCACCACGCACTCGAGAATCGAGTCGCACTCAGGTGTCGCGTATTCGGGGTGCGAGCCGACGTCGAGATACAAACGCGCCCCGTTCTCTAGGAAGACGTTGCTCGAGCGCCCCCACGACACGACCTTGCGGAAGAGGTAGCGCGCGACCTCGTCGGGGCTCAGGCGTCGTTGGCCGCGAAGCGTGCACGTGACGCCGTACTCGGTCTCGATGCCGTAGATGCGTCGAGGCAGTTCTGCAGTGGCCATCAGCGACGCATTCTTCGCATCAGCGTTGCGTTTCTGGCATCAGCGCAGGGCGGCGGCTACCGCTTCGTCAGAGATGCGGCTGAACGACCGACGACGACCATTGCGCACGAGCGTGGCAATCTCAAGATCGTCTGCCGCAACACTGCGCTCGGGGCCGGTTAGCGCGGAGACCGCAACCTTGATCGCAGTGGCGAGATCGAGGTCGTCGCGGTACGTCGACTCGAGCCGCTTGGAGATGCCTTCGGCGTCGCCGCCGAGCACGCTGAATCGTCGCTCGTCGAGCAGCGTTCCGTCATACAAGATGTGGAAGAGACGGTCGTGTTCCTGCGTGTCACCGACCTCGGCGACGAGCAGCTCAACCTCGAGCGGCTTCGGTCCGGACGTTGAGAACACGTCGCCGAGCACCTGCGCGTACTGGTTGGCAAGGCTGCGGGCATCCACGTCATTGCGTGAGTACTGGTAGCCGCGCAGCTCTGCGGCTCGCACCCCCGCCACGCGCAATTGGTCGAACTCGTTGTACTTGCCAACGCCGGCGAAGGCGATGCGGTCGTAAATCTCGCTCACCTTTCGCAGCGTGGTGGACGGGTTCTCGGCGACAATCACGATGCACGACGGGGTCTGCAGCGCCACCAGCGCCCTGCCGCGAGCGATGCCCTTGCGCGCGTAGTCGGCGCGATCTTTCATCATTTGTTCGGGCGAGACGTAGAACGGCATGCTCATCGCGAACGCACCTCACGCATGATTGCCTCGTAGGTCGAGGCGAGTGATTCGTCGGAGACACGGCTCCAGCCGTTGGCGTCAATCGAAGCGACAATCGGATAGATGCCGCGCAAGATGTCGGGACCACCTGTCGCAGTGTCGGTGTCGGAGGCTTCCCACAGCGCGCGAGCAGCAAGTTCGATTGCGGCGTCGCGCGAGAGGTTCTTACGCCAACCGACGCGCAGCACGGTGCTGGCGAGCATCGAACCCGAACCGACGGCGACGAAGTCGCGTTCCTCGTAGCGACCACCGAGGCGACCGCGGCTGACGAGCGGGTCGTAACCCGCGAACAGCGGCACGACGCCAAGCCCTTGCATTGCGGCGGGCATGTTCGAGCGCACCATCATCGAGAGCTGGTTCGCCTTGCCTTCGAGTGAGAGCGCTTGTCCTTCGACCTTCTCGTAATACTCCAGTTGCAGCTGGAAGAGCTTGATCATCTCCATCGCGAGGCCGGCAGTCCCGGCAATCGCGACACCACTCAAGTCGTCGGCCGGCACGACTTTCTCCACTGAGCGGGTGCTGATGATGTTACCCATCGTTGCCCGACGGTCGCCCGCCATCACGACGCCGCGGTCGTAAGTGAGCGCGAGGCAGGTGGTGGCGTGCGGAATGGCATTGTCGCTGCCGCCGCCGCGCAGGTTGGCTTCGACAACCGCGCCGCTCATCGAAGGGAACGGATCGATGCCGAGTTTTCGCAGTAGGTCGGGAAAGCTCGCGCCTGGGTCGTCACCGGCGGCGAATCGCGGCATCGTCATCGTTGTGCTGCTCGTTTCATCTCGCGTGCAAGCCGTGTGACAGGCCTACTGCCCGCCCTTTTGCACGTAGCTCTTGACGAAGTCTTCGGCGTTGGTCTCCAGCACTTCGTCAATCTCATCGAGCAAGCCATCGAGTTCTTGCTTCAGGCGATCGGTCTTCTCGGTGTCGCCGGTTGACTCGGTCTCCGCCGGCGCTTCTTTTTCGCGTTGCGGTGCCGTGCGCTGCTTTTTCGTGCGTTCAGCCATAGCAAGCACCATAGCAAGGGCACTGCCCCGAACCACCAAGCTCACCCAAGTGCTTTATGCGCGACGACGCTGAAGACGCGATCGGCCGGCGGTCATGTCTGCGGCGAGTGGCCGAGGATCACGTCTGCGGCGAGTCGCTGACGGTCACGTTTGTGGCGAACGGCCGAGTGTCACGTCTGCGGCGAGTCGCCGAGTCGCGTGATGAGGTCGGCTGCTGTCGCGCTTGCGGCGAACAATTCGGCGGTAAGTACTTTTGTGCCCCGCAGCGGTTCCATCATGGGCACGCGTCGCAACGGGTCTCGACCGATATCGAAGACAATCGAATCCCAGTTCGCGGCGACGATGTCGGCTGCGTACTTGGCGAGGCACGTGCCGCGGAAATATGCGCGCGTCGTCTCCGGCGGAGTGTCGATTGCTTCTCGCACCGCCGAGTCGGTGGTGATGGTTCGCAGTCCGCAACGAAGAGCGAGTGACCGTTCGCGGCGCAAGTCGGAGTACTGCAAGTCGATGGCCTTCAGTCGTGCATCGGTAAACGGCAGATTGTGGCGCGATGCGTAGCCGTCGACGAGACGCTTCTTTGCCACCCAGTCCACTACGTCGGCAACGTCGTCGGGGTTGCGCTCCAGTCCCGTGAGCACACTCTCCCACTCCTCGAGGATGCGTTTGCCGTCGTCGACGGTCACCGAGTCGAGACCGTGGCGGTCGGCCCAGTTGCGCGCTCGCTCGAGCAGCTGCCACTGCACCTCGAGGGCAGTCACGCGCTTGCCGTTGCCGAGGGCAATCGTGGCGCGCAAGGTGGGGTCGTTGCTCACTTGCCTGATTGCCGTCACGGGATGCGCGAGCGTGAGGTCGTCACCGATCGCGTCGTCTTCGATCATGGAGAGCACGATTGCCGTCGTGCCCACCTTCAAGAATGTGGCGACTTCGCTCATGTTCGCGTCGCCGACGATGACGTGCAGCCTTCGATACTTCGCGGGGTCGCAATGCGGTTCATCGCGAGTGTTGACGATGGGTCGTTTGAGCGTGGTCTCAAGCCCGACTTCTTCTTCGAAGAAGTCGGCGCGTTGGCTGAGCTGATACGCCACATCGCTCGGTGTCGAGCCCGGTGATTCGCACCCGACCTTGCCGGCGCCAGCAAACACCTGGCGTGTCACGAAGTGCGGCGTGATCTGATTGACGAGTCGACCGAACGGCACTGCCCTGTCGACCAAGTAGTTCTCGTGGCAGCCGTAGCTGTTGCCTTTGCCATCGGAGTTGTTCTTGTAGACGACGACCTCGCCGCCCTCAGGAAGCATCGCAACGGCGCGTTCCATGCTGAGGCGCAGAATCTCTTCTGCGGCACGGTCGTAACGCACCACTTCGCTCGGGGTGCGGCACTCAGGCGTGGAGCACTCAGGGTGCGCATGGTCGACGTAATAGCGAGCACCGTTGGTGAGCACCGTGTTCACGAGGTGCGTCTCGACTTCGGGCGCGAGAATCTCGCCAAGCAAGAGCCCTCGTGCGTCGTTGCCGGGCTGTTCATCGAAGAAGTCCCACGCGGTGCGGGTGCTCGAGCGACCGAGGAATGAGCTCGCCGTCACGGCATTGAGCTCGGCGTTACGGACGACGATGCCGTACTCGGTCTCGATGCCGCAGACCTTGGGGATGGCCATCGTCAGAGGTACTGGCCGGTGGCCGTTCGCTCAATCGCCTTGCCGCCGCCCGCACCGTCTTCGTGCGTCAGTGTGCGGATGAAGACGATGCGCTCGCCCTTGCGACCGGACACCTTGGCCCAGTCGTCGGGGTTCGTGGTGTTGGGCAAATCTTCGTGCTCGCGGAACTCTTGACGAATCGACGACGTGAGGTCGTCGAGCGAAACACCGCGCTCGCCGCCGGCGAGCAACCGCTTGATTGCCAGTTTCTTCGCGCGGCGAACGATGTTTTCGATCATGGCGCCAGATGAGAAGTCGCGGAAGTAGAGGATTTCTCGCTCGCCGTTCTGGTAGGTGACCTCGAGGAACCGGTTGTCGTCGGTCGTTGCGTACATCTGCTCCACCGTCGCATCGATCATCTTGCTGATTGCGTGCTTCAAGTCGCCGTGTCGCGCCACGTCGACTGCCGAGATCGGCACCTCGCTCGTGAGATATCGCGCGAAGATCTGTTTTGCTGCTTCGGCGTC
>RFOJ01000090.1 GCA_009926705.1 Acidimicrobiia bacterium | reverse complement strand
CAAGGTCAAGCAGCTGCTTCCACGTGAAGTTCTCAACGGCGTTCACTCCGAACGACTCGAGTGACGTTTCGGCGAGGTTGGGCATCGCGCGCATCGCACCCTTTGGGCGTTCGCGATCGCGCAGATACATGTTCAGCGGCGACGTAAAGATGTGGCGCAGCATCGTGATGGGCAGCAGCGCCAAGAATGCGACGAACGTGACGACGTGGAACAACCACCACCCCTGGTGCCACTGCTGCAACGAGTCGAGTGAGAAACCGTTCACGGTTTGGGCGAGCGGCCAACCAACGACGCTCCAGCGTTCGTAGTCGACATTCTTTCCTGCCGCTTGTTCGGCCGCGATGCGGAACATCTCGGTTCCGAAGCCGCTCACGCCGATAGCGAGCAGCACACCCAAGATCCATGCATGTTCGGGCTTCGATTTGATGCGGATGCGATATGGCTTCTGCACGTAACGACGCAGGATTGCCCACACCACACCGGAGGTGAAGACAACACCAGCGACGTCACCGACGAGTGCGTATCCGCGGTATACGTCACCATGCAAGAACTTGAGGGCAGGCGGCATCTGATGGTCGATCTCCAGCACCGTCGTGACGCCGAGTAGCACCAAGAAACCGAAATAAATCATCGAGTGCATCAAGCCCGCTGCGGAGTCGCGCAAGAGGGTGCGCATGTACACACCGGCACGGAAGTCGGCGAGACGACGCTTCAGGTTTTTCTTCGTCGTGCGACGATCATCGGGTGCGCCGCGTTCCCAGTTGCGGATGCGGTCGGCGAAGCGCAGTGAACCCCAGATGAGCATCATCGGGATGACGGTGTAGAACGCAATCTTGAGCGGTCCGGGTATGCCGCCGAACACCTCGCGGTGGACGACCGAGTCGCTTTCCCATCCGGTGATGAGCGGGAGGATTCCCGACACCAATGTGAAGATGCCGATGCCGCAGCCGAGGAAGATTGAGAGCTGGTACGGCTTCAGTCGCTTACGCACAGCGACAGGCGCGGAGTCACCATGCATGGCAACCGCCACGCTAGTTGTGGCGGAAATGTTCGCCGCGGCTCAGCCGGCGACGGCGATGTTCAGCCGACAGCTGCTCGGTCGAGGTCGCGCAAGCGCGAAGCAAGCGTTGAAAGCAGCTTGTGCGACAGTGCCGGCACGTCGTCGAGCACGCCGTGGAAGTGGCGCTGGCTGATGACGAGCACGTCACAGTCGGTGTCGCAGGTGACAGTGGCCGTGCGCGGACCGTGGTCAAGGAGGGCAAGTTCGCCGACCATCGAACCGGCGCCGAGCGACGCGAGTTTCTTTCCGTTGCGACGAACCGTGGCCTTGCCCTTCAAGACGATGAAGGCTTCGCGACCTGGCTGACCCTGCTCGATGAGCACCTTGCCGGCCTTGAACGACACGGTGTCAGACACCTTGACGATGCGGGCGAGATCCTTCTTCGAGCACGACGAAAACAAAGGAACGTGATGGAGCGTGGTGAGGGGATTGATTGCAGTTGGCATATCAATCACGGTACGCACGAACTCGTGCGAAGATGCACAAATTGGCGGTGAAGGTTGTCTCAGGTGCCGGCTTGTTTTGCGACTGCGTTCGTCGCTGCGGCAATCGCTGCGGCATCGCCGAGATAAGAGACGGAAGACACACGCAACTCGTGTCGTGCTCGATCGTCATCGGTACGCGAATGAAACTCGTACTTTCGCGGCACGCCGGTCGGGATGTTCATCTCTGCAATTTCTTCTTTGGTGATGTTCTCCAGGTGCATCGCAAGTGCGCGCAACGAGTTGCCGTGTGCCACGACGAGCACGTTCTTCCCGTCCGAGAGAAGCGGGACGAGGACGTCTTGCCAGAACGGCACGACGCGCGCAACAACGTCTTTGAGGCATTCCGTCGCCGGCAACACTGACGGGTCGATGTGCGAATAGCGCGGATCGTTGGCCGGGTGCTCGGGGCTCGACTGGTCGACGGGTGGCGGCGGTACGTCGTAGCTTCGTCGCCACAACTTGGTCTGCTCGGCGCCGTGTCGCTGCGTCGTCTCTTTCTTGTCAAGGCCTTGCAGTGCCCCATAGTGCCGTTCGTTGAGCCGCCAATCCCGCTCCACGGGCAGATGGGTTTGTCCGAGCGACTCCAGCGCGCGTCGATTGGTCTCGATGGCCCGCGCCAAGAGAGACGTATAGACGACATCAAAGCGCAGGCCCGCGTCGCGCAGCGTTCGGCCGGCCGCGTCAGCTTCGGCTTCTCCCTTCTTGCTGAGCGGCACGTCGTGCCAGCCCGTGAAGAGGTTCAGTTCGTTCCATGTGCTCTGGCCGTGGCGCAGCACCACGAGCGTGCCTATGGGATGAACGCTTGTGGCGGTAGGAAGGTCCGGTTGCGAAGCAGCGTTCACGCGGCAAGGCTAGACCGCAAGTTTCATTCAGAAAGGCGCGCACATGACGACGAGTGACGCATTCGACGTGGTGGTCGTCGGTTCTGCCAACCTCGACCTCGTCGCACGGACGAAGAGGCTCCCGCACCCCGGTGAAACCGTCTCCGCACACGGATATTTCGAAGCTTGCGGCGGCAAGGGCGCCAACCAAGCGATTGCTGCCGCACGAGCTGGTGCCCGTACCGCCTTCGTCGGCGCAGTCGGACGTGACGCGGCGGGCGACATCTTGCGTTCGGCCTTCGTCACCGACGGCGTCGACGTCGCACGACTTGCAACCGTCGACGCTCCGACCGGGCGCGCGCTCATCGGCGTGTCCGACGACGCGGAAAATCTCATCATCGTGGTGCCGGGGGCGAACCATGCGTTGTCGATCGCAGACATCGACGCTTCGTCGAGCATCATCAAGCACGCCCGCGTGCTGCTCATGCAACTCGAGGTACCTCTCGCCGTTGTGCAGCATGCTGCGTCACTTGCCGGAGACGACACCATCGTCGTGCTCAATCCTGCGCCTGCCGCCGAGTTGCCCGACACGTTGCTCGCCCAACTCGACGTGATCACACCCAACGAACACGAAGTGGAGCTGCTCGGCGGTGCCGAGTCGCTGCTCGCACGAGGGGTCGGCGCAGTCGTGGTGACCGAAGGTCCGCGCGGTGCTCGACTCGTGACTGCCGCTGGCACCACCCGTGTACCGCCACATCCGGTGACACCCGTCGACACAACCGGGGCAGGGGATGCGTTCTGCGGTGCCTTGAGCGCCCGATTGGCCCTTGACGGTGGGCTCGGTGCATTGCCGACGGCATTGCGGGCTGCCGCCATCGCAGGGGCGCTCGCCACCACGGTTGAAGGCGCGGTGCCGTCCCTGCCGCGATGGGCCCGAATTGCTGCCGTGCTGCAGGGGGCCTGACCACGGCCTTCTATAGGCGTGACATAAATCCTTAGCCAGGGTGACTCAACCTTGGCGGCTCGTCGGTAGGGTGAGGCTCCCACAGAAAGAAGGCCCACCATGCCAAAAGCAGTCGGAATCGACCTCGGAACCACCAACTCAGTCGTTGCAGTGCTGGAAGCCGGCGAACCAGTCGTCATCCCCAACTCCGAAGGTGCGCGAACGACCCCCTCGGTTGTTGCGTTTTCCAAGAGCGGCGAAGTGCTCGTCGGTGAAGTGGCCAAACGCCAGGCGATCACCAACCCCGACCGCACGTTCCGCAGCATCAAGCGGTTCATGGGCCAGAAGTGGCACTCCGACGACATCGATGGCAAGAAGTACACGCCGCAAGAAATCAGCGCACGCACGCTCATGAAGCTGAAGCGCGATGCTGAGGCGTACCTCGGCGACACGGTGACGCAAGCGGTCATCACCGTCCCGGCGTATTTTGACGACGCGCAACGCACCGCAACCAAAGAAGCAGGTCAGATTGCCGGCCTCGAAGTGTTGCGCATCATCAATGAACCGACTGCTGCAGCACTGGCATACGGTCTCGACAAGGGATCAAAAGAAGAGACCGTGCTCGTGTTTGACCTCGGAGGCGGCACCTTCGACGTGAGCGTGCTCGAGATCGGTGACGGCGTGTTCGAGGTGAAGAGCACGCACGGCGATACCAACCTCGGCGGTGACGACTGGGACCAGAAGATCATCGACTGGCTTGTTGCGCAGTTCAAGGCAGCACACGGTGTCGACCTCGCGAAGGACCGCATGGCCGCGCAGCGCCTGAAGGAAGCTGCAGAGAAGGCGAAGATTGAGCTCTCGCAAGTGCAGCAGACGCAGATCAACCTGCCGTTCATCACCGCCACCGCGAGCGGGCCCTTGCACCTCGACGAGTCGCTGTCTCGCGCGAAGTTCCAGGAGATGACGAAAGACTTGCTTGAGCGTTGCCGCAAGCCGTTCGAGCAGGCGATTACTGATGCCGGCCTCACGAAGGGCCAGATCAACCACGTGATCCTCGTCGGAGGCTCCACCCGCATGCCGGCGGTGCA
The DNA here is from genome assembly GCA_009926705.1 of Acidimicrobiia bacterium. GTDB lineage: Bacteria > Actinomycetota > Acidimicrobiia > Acidimicrobiales > Ilumatobacteraceae > F1-60-MAGs027. Next base: position 43 of record RFOJ01000090.1, on the reverse strand, counting down.
AGAACTCGTGCAGTCATTCACCGGCAAAGAGCCGAACCGCACC
>RFOJ01000089.1 GCA_009926705.1 Acidimicrobiia bacterium | reverse complement strand
GGGCGCAGGATGGCCGGGTCGATGAGGTCTTCGCGGTTGGTGGCGCCGATCACGATGACGTTGCGCAAGCCCTCTACTCCGTCGATCTCCGCAAGCAACTGCGGCACGATGGTCGATTCCATGTCAGAAGAGATGCCGGTGCCGCGCGTGCGGAACATCGAGTCCATCTCGTCGAAGAACACGATGACCGGCCAGCCCTCTTCGCTCTTTTCTCTGGCGCGCTGAAAGACCATGCGAATCTGTCGCTCGGTTTCTCCGACGTACTTGTTGAGGAGTTCGGGGCCCTTGATGTTGATGAAGTAGCTGCGTCCCTTGTCGGCACCCGTGCGGGCAGCAACTTTCTTGGCAAGAGAGTTCGCCACGGCCTTGGCGATGAGGGTCTTGCCGCAACCTGGGGGCCCGTAGAGCAGGATGCCCTTTGGTGCCGGCAGTTGGTGCTCGGCGAACAAGTCGCCGTGCAAGAACGGCAGTTCGACAGCGTCTGCAATCGCCTCGATCTGTTGGTCGAGTCCGCCAATGTCGTCGTATGAAATGTCGGGCACTTCTTCAAGCAGTAGGTGCTCGACCTCGGGTTGCGCGAGACGCTCGAGCAAGAGACCGCTGCGGGTATCGAGGCGCAAGAGGTCGCCGGAGCGAAGGTGCATGCCGCGCAGCGAATCAGCAAGTTCGCAGACGCGGTCGTCCTCGCCGCGGCCCGTGACAATCGCCCGCACGCCGTCTTCGAGCACCTCTTTGAGCGTCACCACCTCGCCGGTCGCCTCGGCGCCGCGGGCCATGACCACGTTGAGGCTCTCGTTGAGCACCACCTCGCTGCCCCGCTCGAGGGTGTGCAGGTCGATGTCTGGGTGCAGCGACACGCGCATCTTGCGCGAGTTCGTGAGCACGTCGACGGTGCCGTCATCGTTGGTGCCGAGCACGATGCCGTACGCCGACGGTGGTTGCGTGAGTTTCTCTACTTCTTCGCGCAATGACGCCACATGGTCGCGGGCTTCGCGCAGCGCGTATTCGAGTTTTTCGTTGCGGGCCTTCGCCGTTGCGAGCTGGCCTTTGGTTTCGAGCAGCCGCTCCTCAAGTGCACGAAGTCGTGCAGAGCTCTCGTCGGCCATGCCCTGAACCTAGTGGCGTCCCGTGTATCGTGAAACCCCATGAAGGTATGGATCGACCAAGACCTCTGCACCGGTGACGGGCTCTGCGAGGAAATCGCCCCTGAAGTGTTCACGCTCCTTGACGACGGTCTGGCCTACGTGAAGGAAGGCGACAAAGTATTCGCAACCGCCAAGGGCAACCCGCAGGGTGCCGAGGGCGTCGCCAACTTCGATGACAAGCATCTCGACGCCGTCATCGAATCCGCCGAGGAATGCCCCGGCGAGTGCATCTTCATCGAGCCGTAGAGCTCGCTTGCGCCTAGCGCGCTGAATCCGCCGATCTCGCTCGCGCTTAGCGCGCGGTCAAGAGCCGCGCTGTCGTCAAAAACGCCGTGTGCGCCACCATGCGGTGGTCGGGCCGCACGGCCTCCCCTTCGATGTGCCAGGTGCGGTGAAGCACTTCGAGCGTGCGCATGGCTACCCACTCGCCGCGGTTCGCACTGAGTGACTCACGTACTTTGACTGCCTGGGTGATGCTCGGTGTGTACGCCACCATCACACCACCGGCGTGCATTACTGAGGCAAGGTGTGGCACCACTTGCCACGGCTCGGGCAAGTCGAGCACGGCGCGGTCGAAACGACCCTGCGACGGAAGCTCGATCCCTGCGTACGAGTCGCGAATATGCACTTCGAAACGCCCGAGTGCATCGTCACCGAGAAACGAAGCGACGTTCTTCTTGGCGCGAGAGGCAAAATCTTCGCGCAACTCGTAGCCGACAATTCGGGCACCTGCGCGCAGCATGGTCATCGACAACGCTCCCGAGCCGATCCCCGATTCAAAGACGAGCTGTCCTGGGCCGATGTCGGCCAGCATCGCAATTGGCGCCAAGTCTTTCGGGTAGATCACTTGCGCGCCGCGCGGCATCTCCAAGACGAAGTCTTCGAGCGTCGGTCGCATCACCACGTACTTTGCGCCCAGCGTCGACTCCACGGTCACGCCTTCGGCGAGACCGATCACGTTCACATGCGCGACGAAACCTGCATGACTGTGGAACTCCCCCTTTTCTTCAAGGGTCACGAGGTAGCGGCGCTCTTTTTGGTCGATGAAGAGCACTCGGTCACCAGAGTGAAAAGGCTTGGACATATCAGATGCCTCGCCGTGTGGGCTTGTCGCTCACCGTGATGGTCGAACCTGACTTGAGGCGCAGCGACTGGCGTTTGATACGAGACTCGCGGCGACGCCACCAGCGCCACACGAAGAGCGTTACGCCGACAATCGGGTAACGCTTGACGATGCGACCGGCTGCGGTTGCGCCAACCAATCGTCCCGCCGCTTTTCCGGCGACGCGTGAAGTGCGCGCGATACCCCCCATTGGTATCAGCGGCGAATCTCGATCACGCCACGACGGCGACGACCGCCGCGACGACCGAGCAGGTATGCGACCAGCAGTCCGGCTGCCACACCTGCGACAGCGAGCACGGTGATGGACGACTTCTTCGTCTCGGTGATCTCGGTGACGTCGTCTTGTAGAGCCTTGAAGCGCTTCTCCAGGTCGTCCTTGGTGATCTTGCGGCGGTCGTTCATCGGCGGCCCTTGTTGAGTTCGAACACGCTCACCCGCGACCAGACGACTGCCGACGTGGCGATACCCACCAACAGCGTGACGATGTACGGAAGAAAAGACAGGCCGTCAGCCTTGTCGGGCCACCAAGTGTGCAAGATGAGGTCTTGCGAGAGGCGCAAGACCGCGAGCAGCAAGATGACGATGCCGACCGACATGAAGAAGCCCGCGACAAGCCCGAATCCGAGCCAGCGGCCAGCGCCCTTCAGCGGCTCGACGGTCTCTTGTTTCGCGTAGTCGCGAACCAATTCGTAGGTCTCGACGGGGTCAAATTGCACACCTTCTGTCTATCGGCGCGCGATTCGCAGGTCTGCCTGTGTGGCGGTGCGCGACTCGTCGATCAGCGCGGCAGCAGCTGGTCTTCTTGCGGGCTCTCGCGGTACGTGGCCAGGCTCTGCACGAGGCCGTTCCACAGCGGTCGATAGGCCGATTGGTTCGCGACACCGGTGTCGTTCAAGATGAGTGCGAACGCAATCGCCCCGTCTCGCGTCGGAAAGAAACCGCTCAGTGATTTCACGTTGCGCAATGTGCCGGTCTTGGCGCGCACTCGTCCGTTCGCCGGCCCCGTCGTGAACACGTCACGCAATGTGCCGGTGGTGCCTGCGAGTGCCATGCCCTGGCCGATCACGCTGTCGAAACCGTACGACTCGAGCAACGAAGTGAGTGTCGCGCAGGTGACGCGGTTCGAAGCGTCGAGTCCTGAGCCGTCCGCGAGCGTGCTGCCGGCGACGTCAACACCTCGTGCACGCAGCGCATCTGCGACGACGCGCAGACCGGCCACTCGAGTCGGGCTGTTCGCGCCGACAAGGCCGAGTTCTTTCAGTAACAATTCCGCAGCATTGTTGTCGCTGTTGGTGAGCACGTCGACAAGCAACGACGAAAGAGGCGCCGACGTGAGCCGGGCGAGTTCGGGTGCATTAGATGGTGCAGTCCCGTTGCGCGGTGCTCCGACCACTTGTACGCCACGATCGCGTAATAGCTGAGTGAGCGTGGTCGCGGCCGCCACAGCAGGGTCGCTCGGTTTGAGCGGCTGGCCGAGCACAACACCGTCGTTCACCATGAGCGCAGACAGCGGTCCTGCCTCGATCGCGCGGATGCCGTCGCCCCAGGTGGGCACGTAGCGCTCCTTGTCGTACCGCGACTCGTCACCGACGACGGAGCCGGACACGATGGTCACTCCGCTTGCTGCAATCTCGTCTGCCAGTGCGTCGAGGAACGTCGGCGAAATAGTTGGGTTCGTCTGTGTCGCTGGATATGCACGGGTGGACAACAGCGGGTCACCGCCACCCACGAGCCACAAATCGCCGACAATCGTTGCGCCGTCGCGAGTGCCGCGCAGCTGCGTTTCGAATCGGTGCCCTGCACCGAGAATGTCGAGTGCCGCTGCAGCAGTGAGCAGCTTCATGTTGCTGGCTGGGATGAGCGGCGTCGAAGCATTGACGCTGGCGACGGCTCTCGAATCGGCGACCGCCATTAGGCAGGCACCGGCGGGCAACTTTGCAGTGAAATCGGCGAGGCTGGCGCGAAGGTTGGTGACCCGGGCTTCAATCGCCGCAGTCCGTGCGATGCGTCGCACCGAGAAAATCGGATCCCTCGGCGGTGCGTCAGTGCTCATCGCCACCGTCAACGGACGAGCCTCACCGGCAGCAGTGTTCGTCACTTGCCATGCGGAGAACAGCGGCACAAACACCACGGTTGCGGCGACGATGACGCTCGCTGCTGCACGCTGTCTACAACATGCCGATCGAATCGAGCGACGCGCCGTC
>RFOJ01000088.1 GCA_009926705.1 Acidimicrobiia bacterium | reverse complement strand
AAGGTGTGCATCGCCACCAAGGGCGGTATCACGCCCGGTATTCCATACGACCAGAGCCCCGCCACGCTTCGGCGCGAGTGTGAGGATTCCCTGCGACGCCTCGGAGTCGAGCGAATCGACTTGTACCAAGTGCATCGACCCGACCTGTTCGCTCACCCGCGCGAGACCGCGGAGACGCTCATGTCGCTGCGCCGCGAAGGCAAGATCGACCGAGTTGGCGTCTCGAATTTCACGCCTGCTCAACACGAGGCGCTTGCTGCACATCTCGACGTGCCCATCGAGACTTCGCAACCGGAATACTCCGCTGCGGCACTCGGGCCGTTGCGCGACGGCACGTTCGACCTCTGCATGCGCGAGGGCGTGGTGCCCCTTGCATGGAGCCCGCTCGCCGGCGGGAGGTTGGTGACGGGGGAGAACGTGCGCCCTGAGTTGATTGCCGTCATCGACGAGGTCGCGAAGGCTCGCGGCACCACCCGCGAGCAAGTGGCCTATGCGTTCGTCCTCTCGCATCCGGCGCGACCCGTGGTGCTGCTCGGCACACAGAAGCCCGAGCGCATCATTGCGGCGACGAGTTCGCCCGTACAGTCGCTTGATCGAGCGGAGTTGTACCGCATCGTTGCGGCGTCGGAAGGCCGTCCGCACCCGTGATGTCTATGAGACTCGCGCTCAATAGAACGTGACCGAGTACGCCTGGTTCGGCGCGCTCTGCGACGACGACTACGAGTTTCTTGGCGTACCCGACGAGACGCTTCGCTCGTCATGGTCGCACTGCCGTGACATCGTGCTGCGCGCCGAAGCGAATGGCTTCGACAACGTGCTCCTGCCGTCCGGTTATTCGCTCGGTATCGACGCGACTTCGTTTGCGTCGGCAATCGCCGTCGAGACCAAGCGAATTCGTCTGCTGCTCGCAGTAAGGCTGGGCGAACTTGTGGTTCCACAACTTGCGCGCCAGATCGCGACGTTGCAGCAGATTGCCGACGGGCGACTGGTCATCAATGCGATTTCTTCTGACCTGCCTGGCGAGACGATGTCAAGCGAAGATCGCTACCAGCGCACCACGGAGTCCATCACCGTCCTGCGTCGGTTGCTCGCTGGGAAACGCGTCGACTTCGACGGTCGGTTCATCTCGGCGCACATCGATGCACCGCGCATCGCGGTCGACGCCCCGCACGACCCTGTCATCTATTTCGGCGGACTCTCGGAGGCGGCGCGTGAGTGCGCCGCACAGTCATGCGACGTGTATCTCATGTGGCCCGATACCACCGCTCAGATGACGGAAGTCATGAAAGAGATGAGCTCACGTGCCGCCGCCTACGGACGCATCCTGCGGTACGGCTGGCGAAGCCATGTCATCGTGCGCGAGACGGAACGTGAAGCACGAGCGGCGGCCGAGCGTTTGCTCTCGCGCCTCGACGCAGCGACGGGCTCATCGATTCGGGCGAAGTCGCTCGACTCAACATCGGCAGGAGTGGCGCGTCAAAGCGAACTCAGGGCGTCGGCAGACGCCGATGGTTTCATTGAGCGACACCTGTGGACTGGTGTGGGTCGCGCGCGAAGCGGAGCCGGTATCGCGATCGTTGGCGACCCTGATCAGGTGACCGCGAAGATCCGCGAGATTCGTGATGCCGGGGTCGGCACGTTCATTCTCTCGGGGTATCCGCACCTCGCTGAATGCGATTTGTTTGCCAGATTCGTGTTGCCGCAACTGCGCGCCGACGAGGCGCGGGTCGCATAGCCTGAAGTCAGCAGGCCTCATGAGAATCTCCGTTTTCGGCGCAGGGTACGTGGGTCTGGTCACTGCCGCATGCTTCGCCGAGGTAGGCCACCACGTGGTCTGCTGCGACAAGGACACCTCAAAAATCGCCCTGTTGCGTGCCGGAAAGGTGCCGTTCTTTGAGCCTGGGCTTTCAGAGCTCGTCGCCAACGGCGTCAGGAGCGCGCGGCTTGAGTTCACCGCCGATGCGGCCTCGGCAGTGTCTGGTGCCAGGGTGGCGGTTCTCGCAGTCGGTACACCGCCGCTCGCCGATGGTTCCACCGACCTGCGACAGATTCACGGCGTCGCCGACGAGATTCGCGGTCACGTGCGACAGACATTGACCGTGTTGGTCAAGAGCACGGTGCCGGTCGGCACCAACGAGTCACTCACGAAAGTGTTCGCTGGCACTCCTGTGAACGTGATCTCCAACCCCGAGTTCTTGCGCGAAGGTTCGGCCGTCGCCGACGGTCTCAAGCCCGACCGAATCATCGTCGGCGCACGAACCGACGCTGACCGCGACCTCATTCGCGAACTCTATGAGCCGTTCGCTCGCAACCACGAAAAGCTGATGTTCATGACGCCCGAGTCAGCCGAACTCGTCAAGTACGGCGCCAACTCGATGCTCGCGACTCGCATCTCGTTTATGAACGAACTCGCCGAGTACGCCACGCGCATCGGAGCCGACATCGAAGATGTTCGACGCGGGATGGGTGCCGATCCGCGAATCGGTTCGAGCTATCTGTACCCAGGCATCGGATTCGGTGGGAGTTGCTTCCCGAAAGACCTTCGCTCTCTCGAATTCCAGATGGGGCAGCACGACGTCGACCCGAAGATCATCACCTCGGTCATCGCTCGCAATGAGCGCCAGATCGAAGTGGTCGTCGATGCAATCCTCGGCGCAATCACGTCGCAACCGAAGCCTGTTGTCGTCTTGTGGGGCGTCGCGTTTAAGCCGAACACTGACGACATTCGCGAAGCTCCTGCGTTGAAGGTGGCGCAGCTACTGCTCGACAGGGGGGTCGAAGTGCGAGCAGCCGACCCAATCGTCTCGCAAGCGCAGATCGACGAGGTCATCGGCAAGGGCCGGTTGTCACTCGTTGAATCGGAGATGAAGGCTGCCGAAGGTGCCGACGTGCTCGTACTGGTCACTGAGTGGCGCCAGTATCGCAGCCCGGATTTCGATGAACTCCGCACGCTCATGCGCGGCAGCACGTTGATTGACGGTCGCAACCAGTGGAGCCGACGACAGGTGACCGCTGCGGGCTTCACCTACGTGGGGATCGGTCGCAGTTGACGGCGACGCTCGTCACCGGCGTCGGTGGCTTCATCGGTGCGGCCGTGGCGAGTCGACTGCTCGCGCAGGGTCGCGAGGTGGTCGGCGTAGACAACCTGAATGCGTACTACGACGTGCGGCTGAAAGAGCATCGCCTCGAGGCGTTGCGCGCCCATAAGGGTTTCGCCTTCAAGAAAATCGACGTTGCCGATGGCGATGCACTTTCGTCGCTTGCCTCGACGCTGAAAGGTGCGCCGATCGTGCATCTCGCAGCCCAGGCGGGCGTGCGCTACTCGATCAACCAACCGCGTGCCTACGTGTCGAGCAACCTCGTGGGCTTTGCAAATATTGCCGAACTTGCGCGTGACGCTGGCTCGCCTCACCTCGTCTACGCCTCCACGAGCTCGGTGTACGGCCTCAACTCGAAACGGCCATTCGTCGAGACCGATCTGACCCGACAGCCGCTCAACTTGTATGCCGCGACGAAAATCGCCAACGAGTCGATCGCGCACTCGTATTCGTATCTCTTTGGCATTCCGTCAAGCGGCCTGCGGTTCTTCACGGTGTACGGCCCAGCCGGGCGTCCTGACATGTCGCCATTCATCTTTGCTCGCAAGATCATGCGCGGTGAGACGATTCAGCTGTTTGATCACGGCAACGGCATTCGCGACTACACCTACATCGACGACATTGTCGACGGAATCATCGCAGTGCTTGACCGACCCGCTCAGCCCGACGCTGATTTCGACACCTCGGCTCCGGTCGCCGACAGAAGCACCGCACCATTCCGCGTGTTCAACATCGGTTCAGGTAACCCCATCGTTGTGCGCGACTATCTCTCGCTGCTCAGCAAGGCGCTGGGGAGAGAAGCTGTCATCGAAAACCTGCCGCCGCAGAGCGGCGACATGGAGGCAACGCACGCCGACACGACGGCGCTCCGCGCCGCCACCGGCTGGAAGCCCCACGTCACGCTCGCTGAAGGCACCGAACGCCTCGCCGCGTGGTGCCGCGCGCACGACTCGCTCCTCGGCGCCTGACGCGCAAATTGCCCCTGCACACCCGCAAATCGCGCCAAAGTTAGACTGAAGCAAATGTCGCGTTCAGACGGTGCGGTGCTGTGCGTGATCCCCGCAAGGGGAGGCTCAAAGGGGTTGCCTGGGAAGAACCTCATGAAGCTCGACGGAGAGTCCCTCGTCGCTAGGGCTGTCCGCCACGCACGAGAGTCGGGTGTCTGCGACAAGGTCGTTGTCACGACCGACAGCAAAGAGATCGCCGATGAAGCACGTCGTGCCGGCGCAGAGGTGCCGTTCTTGCGCGATGAAGCGCTGTCAGGTGACCTAGCCACGACCGAATCCACGCTGCAAGACGCACTTCGTCGGTCTGAAGAAGCGTTCAGCTGCGCCTTCGACATCTGCGTCTTCATCGCGCCAACCGACATCTTCCGGGTTCCG
>RFOJ01000087.1 GCA_009926705.1 Acidimicrobiia bacterium | reverse complement strand
TGCGCGAAGGTATTCAACGAGCGGCGTCACGTCGAGCGGGGTCACGTCGACGCGACGAGCTACGACCACGCGGAAGTCGGCAAACAGCGACTGCGTCTGTGCTGCAGTAACCACGTGGGCAACCGCAGCCTCGCGGTCGTCGGCCTGCACTTCAGAGAAGTCGTACGACTCGTAGACCGACGATCGATCGGCGTCGCCCACCAACTGGTCGACCAGCGTGGTGAGCTGCGCGGAAATCAACCGCTCGTCATCGCCAGAGGTAGGTGGGCACCCTCACAGCCTCGCAGAGGGGTGGGCGCCGTAGCGAACTTCGTCGACGATGCGCTTCACGACATAGACGACGATGCCCACCCAAGCCAGCACGTTGAGCCATGCCGGTGGCGAAAGACGCAGTCCCCATTCCGCCACCCACCACACCCAGCGCAACGAGACGATGACGGGGATGCACGCGACGCTGGCAATCACGTCGGGCACAAATGCGGCGAGCACGAGCAACGGCGGCCCCACCACCATGACGAATGATGCAACAGGCACCGCGACCACGTTGGTGATCAGCGCCCACCACACCACGAACGGTGACACTGCGAGTTGCGCAGCTGCAGTGGCGGCGAAGATCGTCTTGCCGAGCCAGGGCGTGACGACGATGAGACCTGTCGTTGCAGCAACCGAGAGCACGAAGCCGATTGACCACGTGGCGAGCGGGTCGATTGCGACGATGCCCGTCACGGTGAGCGCGAGTGCCCGCAGCGGCAGCAGATCACGGCCGATTGCGAAGCCCACTTGTGTGATGGCGGCCATCACGCACGCGCGAACGACACTTGATTCGAGTCGCGTGATGACTGCGATCATTGCCACCAACCCGAGCGCGGTGGTGAGTCGCGACCAACGAGTGAGGCGCTGCAATGCGGGGGTGAGCGCGGCAAGGATCAGCACCACGTTTTGACCTGAGACGGCGAGCAGGTGGCCGAGGCCTGCTGCTCGAAACGCCTCGGTCATGCGGGCGGGTTGGCGCGATTCGTCGCCCAAGATGATGCCGCGGACGAGTGCAGCGTCGTCACGCGGCATGGTGCGAGACCCGCGGTCGATGAGGTCGTGAATACGGTTCGCGGCACGGTGCCACGGTGCCGGCGACGGGGCGGTCGCGTGCACCACCACCTGCTGCAGTTCGCCCTGCATGTGCCGGCCGACGACGAAACGCAGCCGACGCTCGTCGTAGGCCGAACGCGTGCCGTCGACGAGCAACACATCGCCCATACGCACATGGTGAAGCGCACTGCGCGCACGGCCGCGGGCCACGATGCGAAAGTTCTCGCGCTCAACTTCGACGACGAGCGTCGTGGTGTTGTTTTTATCAGTGGCGTCGCTGCGAGCGATGACGAACCCCGAGTACTCCCCCGTGCGCGGCGAAGCGAGTCGCTGCCACTCCACGGCTCCGTGCATGGCAAAGATGACGGCGACGATCACCAGAGCGCGACGGAGGTGCCGTTGCGGGGCAACTCTGGCGGCGAGGGCCGCGGCAATTGCGGCGATTATTGCGGCGCCGCAGATGATCCACCAGATCTGCGGAACGAAGAGCACGCGCGATACGCCATCGGCGAGACGAAACACCAACTTCCAACGCGCCGCAAGTTCGCTTCCGAGCCGTGCCGACACCGCGCATGTCACCGCGAGCACGATGAAGAACCCGTGGCCTCTCACATCACGGGAGAGAAAACGAATAGCATTTCGCACGTGGCCGTTCCGGGTGGCGTGCTCGCCTATCGCCAAGAACTTCGACGCAAAGCCGGCGCGTACGTGGCTGGCGGTGCCGTCGCCGTCGCTCTGCTCGGCGTGCTGCTGATTGCGCTGCCGGGGCGAATCACCGGACTTGTCGGGTTTGCGTTGATCATTGCGGCGTTTCCGCTGTTGGTGGCGTTCGGAATACCGCTGTCGATCGGCATCGTGTCGATCACCCTCGGCGTGGTGACGAGCCTCGCGCTGTGGTTCGCGCTCGGGCAGTGGGCTGCGCATCGCGCCACGAAGGATGCCGTCGCCGACTGGCGCGACTGGTGGAGAACGATGTGGCCGCTCGCCTTGGCGATGGCCCTCGGTGGTGGCGGCGGGTTCGTTCTCTTCGTGCTCGGCGTGTTGTAGCCGCGTCACGCGGCTGGCTGACGCTTCACGACGCGCTGAGCGTGCCACGTGCGGGCCACGTCACGTGCTGACCCAGGGGCGAATCTCGGCGAGTTTCGCTGGACCGATGCCCTTCACCTTCAACAAGTCGTCAACCGAAGCGAACGGACCGTTGCGAGTGCGGTGGTCGATGATGGCCTTCGCCGTTGCGGGCCCGACACCCGGAAGTTTGTCGAGGTCTTGGGCAGTCGCACGGTTGAGGTCGATGATGAGCGCGAGCGTTGACCCGGTTGTTGATGCACCGCTCGAGGCGGCACCGCCCGTCACGGTGCCGTTCGGTGAAGCGTTGGCCGGAGCTCTGCCATTTGATTGCGACACGCCTGCTGGCATCGCGGTCGCAACACGCTCACCGACACGGGGAATGTAGAGCTGTTCACCGTCGAGCACGGCCGAAGCAAGATTCACTCGTTTCAAGTCGGCGTTGGCGAGAGCACCGCCCGCTGCGCGCAGCGCGTCGTCGGCGCGGGCGCCATGTTCGAGGTGATAGACGCCGGGCTCATTGACGGCACCCACCACGTGCACCGCGATGCGCGCTGGTGCTGATGTGCCCAGCGGCGACAACCAGTCAACGGGAGTCGCGTCATCGGGCGACGCTGCTGCATGCGTCGGCGCGACGGGAATGAGCGACTCGATGGGCGGTGTTGGCAGTCGCACCATCCACCACGCCACGAACCCCACGACGGGGGCAGCCGCTACGACGAAGGTGAAACGCTGCCACCCCACCCAGTGCAGCCAGGTACGGAGTCGCTCCATACCTCGATGTGTGCTCGCGACATCGCGAAGCGGAAGATGGTGCCGAGATGACGCGGCACTAGGCAACGAGAAGCGACGTCACGCTGCTTCAGAAGACGTCAGCAGACGTCAGTCGTCGTCGCCTTTGTCGCCGCCCTCGCGGCCTTCGCGCTCGCCGACCTTCACGTCTCCCCACACCGACTTGGCACCGGAGTGGCCAGCGTCAAAAACGGTCCAACTGGCGGCGCCTGCTCCAGCGACGAGTGCGATGGCAACGACGGGTCGCAGCCACTTGGGCGCACCAGTGGCGGCAGCGCGTCGCTTCATCAACCACGGCACCACGACAACTGCGGCAAACACGATAAGGAAGAAGATGATCGACACCGTGCGTGCAGCCTCACCCGCTTCGACGTGCGCCCGCAGCTCGGCGCGGTTGGCGGTCGCTTCGACACCCTCTTCAAGCCCTTCTCCGGAACTTGCAGCGAAGATTGCACCGAGCATGCCCACGCCGGCGATGGTGAGCGTGGCCCACTTGTAACGCTCCCACCACGTGGGACGGATGAGCATGATGACAACACCGACTGCGGCGAGCGGAATCAGCACCGCCGGCACGTGCACGAAGAAGGGATGAGCGGGGATTCCGAAAAATGTGTCCATGTGTACGACCCTAATGAAGCACGATGTTCATTGCTTTGAATCTTGGCAAGAACTGAGTAAGAAAGGCTGCGCAGCTGCGGGGCTGCGGGACTGCGCGACTGCGGGGCTGCGCGGCTGCGAGACGTGCGACACACCCTCGAACGGTGGGATTCAATATCTTGGTTGAAACGTGTGGCTCAGGCGAAGAGCATGCCGGTCATGCGGCGGCGATACACGGCGGTGCGCGGATCGCCCGCACCCATCGTGTCGAGAATTTCCAAGAAACGCTTGCGTGCTTCTTCGTCGTTCTTCACGAGCGGCAACAACGCGTCGAGTTGCGTCGCATAGTTGTCGTCGGGCACGAACATTGCTTTCGCTTTGTCAACGAGTGCGGTGACCTTGAGCGACTGCGGCACTCGCTGCAAGATTTCGAGCGCGTCTGTCACCTCGTTGCGCGCGAGCAACAACGATGCGAGAGCGAGCACGACGTCTTCGTTGGTCGGCTCCATCTTGAGCGCTTCACGCAGGCTGGCCTCATCACCACGAGCGAGCAGCGTCTTTACATCGGCGATATCTGAACCAGGCGCCAACTTGCCGACGAACTCTTGCACCGCATGCTCGGGCAAGGCACCCATGAAACCGTCGACGACTTGACCATCTTTCAGCGCATAGACGGCAGGAATTGACTGCACTTGAAACGCGCGGGCGACCCCGGGGTTCTTGTCGACGTCGATCTTTGCAAGCACCACCTTGCCGTTGGTGGCTTTGACCACCTTCTCCAGGATTGGCCCGAGCGTCTTGCACGGGCCGCACCAGGTGGCCCACAAGTCGACCACCACCGGAGTGGTCTTCGAGCGATCAAGCACTTCTTTTTGGAATGTCGCATCGGAGACATCGATGACGCTGGCGACAGAACTCACGCGCTCACGATACCGCTGCAGGGGCAATGGCAGTTGGTCGCGCGC
>RFOJ01000086.1 GCA_009926705.1 Acidimicrobiia bacterium | reverse complement strand
CTGGAGTCTCTCGATACGCGACTCATGTGGGCGGCACGCACGCTTGGCGCAGGACCACTACGAACCGTCGTATCAGTGTGGTGGCCGGCGCTGCGGGGTGCAATCGTTTCGGCAGGAGCAGTGATCTTCATCTACTGCTTCTCGTCGTATGCCGTGGTTCGCACCCTCGGCGGACCGTCGCGCAACACACTTGAAAGCGATATCGCGGTGCGTGCATACGCAATCGGCGACATCGGTGGAGCGGTCGTGCTGTCACTGCTGCAAACTGCGACCATCATCGGCGTTGTCCTACTTGGCCGACGAGTCACTAACGATGCCGACTTCGGAGTGCGACGAACTCGAGTGACCCTCGGCAGACTCGCGAACTCTCGGACGTTGATTGCAAGGAGTATCGCCATCGTCACGGTGGCGTTCGTGCTCGCACCACTCGCTGCGCTCGCTGTATCGTCGTTGCGAGTCGGCGAACAATGGTCAATCGCCGGTTGGAAAGCAGTCTTTTCTGGGGGCGTCATTGGCTCGACGTCGCCGTTGCAGGCGTTGTGGTCGTCTGCGCGAACTGCCCTTGTTGCATCCATCTTCGGCGTCGTTCTCGCGGTTTTGATGTCACACGCCGTCACCCGACTCGGCACACGTGGTCGCCGGCTTGAAGTGTTCGCCATGTTGCCACTCGCCGTCTCGCCGGTCACGCTCGGTCTCGGGCTGATCGTCACATTCGACGAACGTTGGTACGACTGGAGAGGTGCCTGGTGGTTCGTCGCCGTGGTGCATACGATCGTTGCCTTCCCGCTCGCAGTTCGAGTGCTCGTGCCTTCGTGGCGCAACGTGTCGCCGGTACTGCGTGACGCTGCTGCAGTGCTCGGAGCATCGCCTGCACGCCGGCTGCTCGACATCGACCTGCGACTGCTGAGACCGGCCATCGTCGCAGCAATTGCGCTCATCGGCGCCGTGTCGCTCGGCGAGTTCGGCGCAGCGTCGATGTTGTCGCGCAGCGGGGCCGAGACGTTGCCAGTATCGATCTCGCGGTTGCTCGGACGCACGGGCGATGTCGTGCGCACGCAGGCCTTCGTGCTCGCCACGCTGCTCGTCGTGGCATGCCTAGCTGCACTGCTCGTCATCGACGGCGCCGATTGGCGTGCCAGACCATCGAGGAAGGCTTCTCGTGCTCGCAGTCACTGACCTCTGTGCTCGGCGCGGCGACAACGACGTGTTGCGCGGTGTGTCGCTGCAGGTGTCGCGCGGCGAGCGTGTCGCGGTGCACGGCCCGAGCGGATGCGGCAAAACCACGCTGCTTCTCGCAATCGCTGGTCTCGTGCCAGTGACGTCTGGCCGCGTCACCCTCGACGGAATCGATGTGACCACCATGCCGACGCACAGGCGGGGCGTCGGCATGGTGTTCCAAGACGATCAACTCTTCCCACATTTCAACGTCGCCGAAAACGTCGGCTACTCGCTTCGAGTGGCAGGTATACCGAAGAACGAACGCAAGCAACGTGTCGAGGGATGGCTGCATCGAGTGGGGCTCATCGGTTTCGGCACGCGCTCAGTCGACGGCCTCTCAGGTGGCGAAGCAAAACGCGTGGCCCTTGCACGCACGTTGGCAGCATCGCCGTCGGTCGTCTTGCTCGATGAGCCGCTCACTGGCCTTGATGATCTGCTCCGCGACCGACTACTGAACGATCTTCGCGCTCTGTTCGACGAACTGCAGACCACCGTCGTTATGGTCACACACGATCGCGCCGAAGCTGCGGCCCTCTCCCACCGTGCGGTCGAATTCGACCGACTGATGCGAGACTGAAACTCGTATGCGAGGTCAGGTCGTCGTCACGCGTATCGAACTCGCCGATGCTCAACCGTTGCGCATCGCCGTGTTGCGACGCGGAACTCCCGCCAAAACTGCGGTGTACGACGGTGACGAGCATCCCGACACGGTGCACATTGGTGCCCGTGCAGACGGTGCAGACGGTGCGGTCATTGCGACATCAACCTGGATTCGCGCACCTTGGCACGAGTCACCCGCGGAACCTGCCGTGCAGCTGCGCGGCATGGCGGTGGACGACAGCCTGCAGGGCACGGGAGTCGGCCGCAAACTCATCGAGGCCGGTATCGACCACGCGCGCACCTTGGGCGCGCGGTTCGTGTGGGCAAAAGCGCGTGACTCTGCGCTCGACTTTTATCTTCGCTGCGGCTTCCGCGTCGTCGGCGAACAATTCATGGAGCCTGCATCAGGCATGCCGCACCATCTGGTGGTGCGAGAACTTGCGGAGTAGTCGGGGCGAGACGAACTCCACAATTTCACGATTATTGACGTCTTCCATGGTTGCGACTGCTACGGCGCGAAAGTGACTGGCGTCGTATAGAGCGCCGTCGTGCCGTCGTCGAGTGTCGCGTCGAAGTCGAGGGTCCACTCGCCAGGTGTGGGCACGCTTACGTCGTAGTGAAAGTGGTTTGAGCCGTCTTTCTCGAACCACAAGATGATCGTGGAGAGTGAGCGGTCAGCTGGGATGAGATTGCCGACGACCGAGGTGACTTGCTGCAAGGAACCGCCAGGCGGAGTGAACTCCACGTGCAATTCCACGTCGCCGACCTTGGCCGGGTCGACCATCACGTTGGCAATGACGTCTTCTGCGACGAGCGAGGTGACGAAAGCATCTTTACCGCCGTGGCTGGAGCTGTCGGACTTCTCGTCGCCCGAGCCCCCACACGCGGCAAACAACAACGCGGCAACTGCGGCGAGCACGATTCGACGCTGCATAATCATCCCCGACATTCTCGCATCATTCGTTGAACCTTGCGACTTAGCGACCTTGGTCGCACTGGGTGACTCAGTGGCCTTCGTCGCACCTCGCGACTCAGCGGCCATTGACTGCGCGGCACAAACGATGTCCGCCGAGATCGGCACGACCGACTTCAGTACGGGTCTGGGGGCGCGACACCTTCCACGCGATGCCGCCCGTAGAACCACGCGAGTCGCAGGTTCGGTTCGAGTTGTTGAATCTCGTCGGGCAAAACCGTGAGCCCCATTGGCTTACGTGCGCGCCACGACATCACGAGACGGTCAAGGTCGTAACGAACAAAAAGCGGTGCCCAATCGCGCCACGTGAACCCGATTTCAAGATCGGCGTGGTGGATCTCTGTTTCGCGCCAACGCATGAGCACGAGCTCGTGGATGGCGACTCGCGAACCGTCACTGTGCGACTTGATGCCGTGACCCATCCACGTCGTTTCGGTCGCACTCGCCCACGCTGCTTCGAGCAGATAAATCGAAGCGCGAACATCGGCCACGAGTTGTACAGCACTTCTCTTGCTTCCTTCGTCGATTTCCCGGTCGCGCACTGGCTTGCCACCCGGATACTGCTCTGAGACATCCCCGCGGGTGGCGGCCTGGAACATGCGGGCGTGGCTCTCCGCGTTGCGAGCCAGATGCGAGAGCACATAGCCGCGCGACCACCCGGGAAGAGTTGACGGTGCGTGGCACGCCACATCAGTGAGCGACCCTGGCGCATCGGGAGCCGACTTGCCTCGCTCGAGCGCTGCGTCAAGCGTGGCCAGCAACCGCTGGTGCGACTCCGCGCAACCTGTGACGTGAGCGTCGATCGTGCGAGCGAGCGCGGCATCCAACGTGATTACAGCTCTCCAGTCGCTCGTTGCGGCACGACGACCACCGTACCGTCCTCTTCATGAATGACTCTGGCAGAGATGCCGTAGAACTCGGCAAGCGTCTCGCTGCGCAACACCTGGCGTGCGTCGCCTCTCGCGACGGCGACACCTTGGTGCAACAACAAGAGACGATCGGCATACAACCCGGCCAAGGTGAGGTCGTGCATCGCCGACACCACAGTGATACCACGCTCACGCCGAAGCGAGTCAACAAGCTCAAGTGCCCGCTGTTGGTGCCCGAGGTCGAGAGCGCTGGTCGGTTCGTCAAGGAGCAGCACCGGAGACTCTTGGGCGAGCGCACGGGCGACCACCACGCGCTGACGCTCACCGCCAGAGAGTGTGCCGAGCATGCGTCGTGCGTACACGGCGAGCTCGAGTTCGCCGATCAATCGCGACACGACGTCACGGTCACGACCGGATTCCCGCCCGAATGGACGGATGTAGGGGTTGCGCCCGAGCATCACGTAGTCGTAGACGCTCATGTCGTCGGGCAACATCGGGTCTTGCGGTACGTAGGCGACGAGCCTTGCCGCCTCGCGCGGGTCGCAATCTGCGATGGCGTGCGATCCGATTCGTGCCTCGCCCGACGACTCAACGAGCCCTGCAATGCCACGCAGCAACGAAGACTTGCCGGCGCCGTTCGGGCCGATGACACACAACCACTCGCCCGAGGCGACTTGCTCGTCGAGCCCGACGACGACCGGGCAACTCTCGTACTCGACGCGGAATCCTGACAGCGAAAGTCTCATGCGAGCACCCCAAGCGGCTGCGTGATCATGCTTGCTGGTCTCGCAGTCGCAGGATCAACAAGAAGAAGGGTGCACCGAAGAACGCGGTGACGACGCCGATCGGCGTC
>RFOJ01000085.1 GCA_009926705.1 Acidimicrobiia bacterium | reverse complement strand
GACATTCCATGCACACCTTACGAGCCCGCTCCTCGCGTCGAATGCGTGTCTGGGGGCGCTCAGCGAGCGGCGCAAAGAAGATGTCGGAGAGACCGCGGCATGCGCCTTGCTCCATCCAGTCGTCGTCGGTTTCGAGACGGAACTTGAAATCCAGCGTGGTCATGGCAACTCCTTCTTCGGGGTGTGCATCCGCCGTACCCGACGGTGTCCACCTGCCGCAGGGCGAAGCGTAGACCGTATTTAACCGACCAGTCAATTAAAATTTTTTCATTGGTGGGCTGATGCGGTCGGGTCTGGGGCAAGTGGGTGCGGGGCCCCGAGTGAGCGGGGCAGCGCCGGCCAGAGGCGGGCTAGCGCTGTTCGAGCACAGCCGAGACGCCTGCGGCAAAGGCAGCGGCGTCGTCGCTTGTGACGTCCCAGGCGGTCATCCAACGCACTTGGTGGGCCGCCAGATCCCAGTCCCAGAAGAATGACCATTCCTGCAGGCGACTCTTGGCGGGGTCGCGCAACGTGGGGAAGAGGCTGTTCACCGCGGGGGGAGTGGTGAGACCAAGCGAAGCGTGGTGCTTCGTCGCGTTGAAGAGCGCCGTGGCCGCCCCGTTGGCGCGCCGCCCGAGTTCGATGAAGAGGTCGTCGGCAAGGAGCGCCTCGTACTGCGCCGAGATGAATCGCATCTTGGAGTGCAGCTGCGTCACGTTCTTGCGCAAGTACTCGGCACGGGCTGCGCGACTCGGGTCGAACCACACGACCGCCTCGCCGAACACGATGCCGGCTTTCGTGCCGCCGAACGACAGTACGTCGACACCGGCATCGACCGTGAATGCCCGCAACGCAGCGCGCGTGCCACCGAGCGCAGCGGTGGCATTGCCGATACGAGCAGCGTCCATGTGCACGAGCAACCCGAGTTCGTGAGCCGTGTCGCAGATCGCGCGAACTTCAGCAGGCGAGTAGAGCGTGCCGAGCTCGGTGGGTTGCGTGAGCGACACCACGCCAGGTTGAGCATGATGCGGGTTGCCGCGAGCCGCCGCCGCAGCACGAATTTGGTCAGGGGTGAGTTTCGCGTCGGGGCACCGCAGGTCGAGAAGTTTCGCGCCGAGTACGCGCTCGGGTGCACCCGTTTCATCAACATGGATGTGCGACCAGTTGGTGCAGATAACTGACTCGGCCTGTTGCAGCAGCGATGCAAGGGCGAGCACGTTGGCACCTGTACCCCCGTACACAAAAAGCGTGCGCACGTCGCGCGCAAAGAGATCGTTGAATGCCGATTCGGCGCGACGCGTGAATTCATCCTGGCCGTAGGCGAGCGCATGGCCAGCATTTGCGCGCGCGATGGCGTCGATGACGAGGGGATGGGCGCCAGCGGCATTGTCTGAAGCGAACATATGCGCCGGGGAAGTCGGCATCACATGGCTGGAAGCAGCCTGACGCTGCGAATCTGCGCGCGCCATGGCATTCATACTAAGTTTCGTGGCGGGAGTTTCGTCATGACGAAATCAGGGGGAACACAGCGACCGCGGTGCGAGTGGTGCCGAACGCCGTTGCCCACACGCGAAGGCGTGGGGAGACCACGCCGGTTTTGCTCGCAGGCATGTCGTCAATGGGACTGGGTCGCCAGGCAACGCGCCAACGAGCTGCGCCTGAGCGAAGACGAGCTCGTCATGACCCGCCAAGAGCTGCACGCACTGCGCGACCAGATCTACGTGCTGAAGTGCGCCATCGATGACGTCGAACGAGATCTTGATCCGGGTGTCGACCCGACCACCAGAGACTTCAGGGCAGCGCTGAAATGGCTGCTCGAGGCCGCCAAGCCCGTGGTGGCCGAACCCCTTCGTCCTAGTCACCGCCCATAATCATAGTTATGTAAAGTTGAGATAGACCAATGAAACCAGGCCGAAACGACACCGGATCTGACGGCGCTCTCCCGTCGGCGCCTGAGCTCCCAGCACACGGCTGGTCGACCGCAGAAACGCTGGACCGTCTCGAGGCGCTGCGCCGCAACGATGTGCGCTGGAAGGACGGCCGGGTCTTCTCCCTCGCCTACTACGCCTCAGCCGAGGCCCACGAGCTGGCTACGGAGGCCTACCGCAGGTTCTCCGGCGAGAACGCCCTCAACGTCGATGCCTTCCCGTCGCTGCGCACGATGCAGTCAGACGTGCTCTCAATCGTCGCTGGCTGGCTCGGTGCTCCCGCCTCGGCGCGTGGTTTTTTCTCCAGCGGCGGCACCGAGAGCATCCTCATGGCGGTGAAGGCGGCTCGCGACCAATTTCGTCACGACAAAACTCGCCCCAATGTGGTGCTGCCCACCTCCGCCCACGCAGCCTTCGAGAAAGCCGGCGCCTACTTCGGTGTGGAAATGCGCCGCGTGCCGGTGCGCGACGACTGGCGTGCCGATGCGGCTGCGATGGCACGGGCGGTCGACGACCAGACCGTCATGTTGGTCGCCTCTGCCCCGCAGTATCCGCAAGGTGTCGTCGACCCAGTCGGCGAAGTTGCTGCTGTCGCGCTTGAGCGCAGGGTGAACTGTCACGTCGACGCGTGCATGGGTGGAGTGACGCTGCCCTACCTTGCACGGCTTGGCGTGAAGGTCGCGCCATGGAATTTCATAGTCGATGGCGTGACATCAATCAGCGTCGACCTGCACAAATTCGGTTACGCCGCCAAGGGTGCTTCGGTGATCATGTATCGAACGGGTGAACTGCGGTCGCATCAAGCGTTCGTCACCGACAACTGGCTCGGCGGTCTCTATGGATCTTCCGGCATGCTCGGCACGAAGTCGGGTGGCCCGATCGCTGCGGCGTGGGCCGTGCTGCACCATCTCGGTGACAACGGATACCTACGGGTCACTCGCGAGGCTCGCGACACTGCCATGGCGATCGCCGCCCACGTCCGTGCGCACGCTCTGCTCACACTGCGTGCTGAGCCCGACACCACGCTCGTATGCATCGGGGCTGCTGCGCATGGGGCTGCCACACACGACGCTTCTGCAGCACGCACGACCCAAGCGCTCGACATTTTTGCCGTCGCCGATGCCCTCGCTTCACGCGGATGGTACGTCGATCGCCAACAGCCTCCCCCGTCGATTCACCTCACGGTCAATGCGGTACACGCGGCGACCTACAAAGACTTCCTCCGCGACCTTGATGCCGCCGTCGCTGAGGTGTCTTCGCGCAGCGCCACCGGCCGAGCCGGCGCCTATGGCACCGTCGACTAGTCGTCGGAAGCCCGGCGGCTGATCGAGGTCCATCACACGCACCGCCGCTCAGGCGACGCTCTGGTGCTACTCCCCTGTCTCGCCGTCGACCGCCTCGCGCAGGAGGTCGGCGTGGCCGTTATGCCTCGCGTATTCCTCCACCATGTGCACGAGAATCCAGCGCAGCGACGGTCGCTCCCCATTCGGGAACGCTCGCTTGGCGAGCGCACCCAGGGGGTCAGCTGCTGCATCACCGCTCCGCGGCGCCCGGGCACCCACGGCGACCAACGCCTCCTCGAGCGCGGCGCGGCACCGCTCGACTGATGTCGTCCATTGCGCGCGCATGTCGTCGCCCGACATGACATGCGCGGAGTCCCACTCCCAGTCGGGTGTCGCTTTCCAATCGACCGTCGACCAGGGTGGCATGCGTTCACGGTCGTGCAGCGAACCGATGAACCAATGGTCTTCGACGTACGCCATGTGCATGAGCAAACCACCGAGCGTCATCGAACTTGCCGCGGTGGTGCGACGCAATTGTTCGGTACTGAGGCCGCGCGTCTTCCACTCGAGCGTTGCGCGGTGAAACTCGAGATAGCCGAGCAATGTTTCGAGTTCGCCAACGGCAGGTTCTGGCTCAGGGCGACCCTGTTCGTCAAGGTTCGACACATTCGACACGTTCGCACCCTAATCAGCGGGGTGCCGTACTGTGGGCGCATGGACCCACGCATTGCCAAACTGCGCACGCTCAACATCTTCGCGGGGCTCTTGCACCTCGCGTCGCTGATAGCAATTCTCGTACTCGCCACCGACGTCTCGCTCCCGGTGAAGGCCACATACCTCTCCGAAGCCCCCGGCACCGGCAACTTCTCTGACCCGGTCGATCTCTTCGGGCTCAACATCTCCTACATGGTCGCTGCGTTCATGGCGCTGTCGGCGTTCTTCCACTTCTTGGTGGCCTCCCCCGTCGGCTTCTCTCGCTACGCAGCCGGGCTCGGCAAGCACATCAACGTGTTCCGCTGGGTGGAGTACTCGATCTCGTCGTCAATCATGATCGTGCTCATCATGCAGCTGAACGGCGTGGCAGATTACGTCGCCTTGCTCTCGGTGTTCGGCGTGAACATGAGCATGATTCTCTTCGGCTGGCTGCAAGAGCGCTACGCGACGCCCGGCGACGGCGACCTGCTGCCGTTCTGGTTCGGCTGCATTGCTGGCATCGTGCCGTGGATCGCGGTGGTCATCAACTTGTTCTCGCCGAAGGGCCCGCCGAACACAGAGGTGCCGGGGTTCGTCTACGGCATCGTGGTGTCGCTCTTCATCTTCTTCAACATCTTCGCCATCGTGCAGTGGCTGCAGTACCGCGCCAAGGGCAGGTTCGCCGACTATCTCGTCGGTGAGCGCGTCTACATCGTGCTGAGTTTCGTCGCGAA
>RFOJ01000084.1 GCA_009926705.1 Acidimicrobiia bacterium | reverse complement strand
ACCTTCGGCGGTGCCTTGCACCTCGACAAATTGCGCTGCTCCGCCGGTGAGCGGTGCAAGCATCACGACGTTCATGTCAACTTCGGCAGTTGAGTCTTCGACGTACGGAAGATCGATGATTGGCGTACCGGAATGAATGCCGACGCTCACCGCTGCACAAAGCGAATGCAGCGGATGCTTTGCTATCGCACCGGCTGCCACGAGTCGCGCGAGCGCATCGTGCAACGCCAAGTATGCGCCGCAGATGCTCGCCGTGCGGGTGCCACCGTCGGCCTGCAACACGTCGCAGTCGATCAACACTTGTCGTTCGCCGAGCAGCTTCATGTCGCATGACGAGCGCAATGCGCGACCGATGAGACGCTGGATTTCTACCGTGCGACTCGACTGTTTACCTTTTGCAGCTTCGCGATCGACGCGATCAGGCGACGAACCAGGAAGCATCGAATACTCGGCGGTCACCCAACCTTTGCCCGAGCCTTTCATCCATCGCGGCACGTCTTCGTCGACTGATGCGGTGCACAACACGCGCGTGCGACCAAACGACACGAGCACGCTGCCGGCCGCCATTTCGGTGAAGTCGCGCTGGAACGTGATGGGGCGAAGCTGATCGGGGCGACGACCATCTGGTCGCGAACCTCCGTTGATTGCGGGTGATGAAGACTGCGGGGGCGTCATGAGGATGCTCCAGAATGCCACGGCGACACCTCGACGAGCTCTGGCCCGAGCAGTCGGCGTCCGAGGCTGGCGAACGTGTCGATGTCGCCCGACGAGAAGAAGCGGCGTGTTGCTGCGTGCGAGGCAGGCGCAGCGAGACCCCTTGAATCAAGCAACTCTCGTACTGCGAACGCGGTTTCGTTGGCGCTGCTCACGAGCACCACGCCTTCGCCCATCACTCGCTGGATGACGGGTGCGAGATACGGGTAGTGCGTGCAGCCGAGGAGAAGCGCGTCGACACCCGCTTCTTTGATCGGCGAGAGCAGTCGCTGCGCGAGCAACGTGACTTCTTCTCCGTCAGTTTGGTCACGCTCGACGAACTCGACGAAGCCCGGGCAGGCAGCAGAAGTGAGTTCGACGTCGGCACCAGTGGCTTCGATCGCGGTGTCGTAGGCACCTGATGCGATGGTGCCGACTGTGCCAATTACGCCGACTCTGCCGTTGTGCGTGACTCGAGCCAACGCTCGCGCACCTGGCTCGATGACACCGATGACGGGCACCGTGAGCGAGGCTGACAACACGTCGAGCGCGACAGACGCAGCGGTGTTGCACGCAACGACGATCAATTTTGCCCCGTGGTCGCGAACGAGACTCTCGGCGAGCTCGACGGCAAAACCGCGAACTTGCGCAGCGGGTTTGTTGCCATACGGGTACCGACCGTTGTCGCCGATGTACACGAGCGACTCATTGGGCATCAGGTCGATGAGCGAGCGCATCACGGTGAGCCCACCGAAACCGGAGTCGAACACGCCGATTGGCTGCTCGCGCGCATCCACCATGCGCTTCTTAGGCTATTGCGCAGTGCTCGACGCCGCGTTGATATTGGTGTCGACATGTTGACTGCAACGCTGATGTCGGTGTCGTCATGTTGACCGCGACCTTGATGGCGCTCGGCGCGGCATGTTTGCACGCCGGCTGGAACCTCGCCGTCAAACGCAACGTCGACTCGGGTCTTGCGCTATCGGGACAATTTTTCATTGCGATGTTCGTCGCCTCCGGCGTTCTCGTCACGTGGGCGATCGTCGGCAACGGCCCGAGCTTTGCGTGGCAGTACACGTTGCTCTCAGGCATCACACACTTGCCGTACACGATGTTGCTCGCACGTGCGTACGGCACCGGAGACTTTTCTGTCGCCTATCCCATTGCTCGAGGTGGCGGTGCGGTCGGCGCAGCGGTGCTCGGTGTCCTACTGCTCGACGATGTGTTATCGCCGCTCACCGTTGCGGGCATCGTGATCGCGGCGACAGGGTTCTTCTTGTTGTCGCGCGGTTCGCTGCGGCAGATGCGCTTTGCACTGGCGACAGCCGTCATTATCGGTATGTACACGGCCATCGATGCCACAGGGGTACGCCAGTCTGCAGATCCTGCCGCGTATGCACTGAGCATCTTCGTGACAACGGGCTTGTCCGTGTCGGCATGGACGTTTGCAACTCGTCGACGAGAAGCCGTCTCGGCGATGCGCCAACAGTGGCCGCAATTCACGTTCGCGGCGGTCGGCACGCTCGGCAGCTACTGCCTCGTCTTGCTCGCAATGCGACGAGCACCCGTTGGTTACGTGGCCGTGCTGCGTGAATCAAGCGTGCTCATCGCTGCGTTCGCCGGGTGGAAGCTGCTCGGCGAGGCGGACCACCGGCGCCGAATCAGCGGAGCCGTGGTGGTGCTGGTGGGGCTGGCCGCACTCGTCGCCGGAGGCTGAGCGGTAAATCTGCGCACGCTCACGCGAGACGTGCCTTAGGAGATACGTGTCTTAGAAGTAGATGACCTTCTCGGCGTTTGACGTCGCAGTGTCGAGATCGACGGTGTAGGCGCCGGTCGAGAGATACTTCCAGCCACCGTCACACACGATGAACACGATGTTCGCGCGTTCGCCGCGCTCGGCGACTTCGTTCGCCACTTTGAGCGCACCGGCCAGTGAAGCACCTGACGAAATGCCGGCGAAGATGCCGCACTCGCGCACGAGACGACGCGTCATCTCGATGCTCTCACGCGGTCGCACGATGCGCTTGCGATCGAGGATTTCGCGACCCTTCCACAGTTCGAACACCGGCGGGATGTATCCCTCGTCCAAGTTGCGCAGTCCCTCGACCAACTCGCCGAGCGGCGGCTCGACCGCCACAATCTGCACGTCGGCGTTTTGTTCTTTGAGGTAACGACCGACACCCATCAACGTGCCGCTCGTGCCGAGACCAGCGACGAAGTGCGTGATGTGCGGGCAGTCGCGCCAAATTTCGGGGCCGGTCGTCTCGTAATGCACGCGCGGGTTTGCCTCGTTCGAGTACTGATGCAAGAAGCACCACTCCGGGTGCTCAGCGGCGAGTGCCTCGGCGCGACGCACTGCCCCGTTCGAACCCTCGGTACCGGGCGTGAGGATGATCTCTGCGCCGAACACCTCGAGCATCTGGCGACGCTCGATTGACACGCTCTCTGGCATGAGGATGGTGATTGGGTTGCCCGTGATGCGTGCGATCGCAGCGAGTGCGATACCCGTGTTGCCCGATGATGGCTCGAGGATGCGCTGACCTTTCACCAGGCGACCTGTCGCATAAGCCCGCTTGATCATCGCGTTCGCGATGCGGTCTTTCACCGAACCAAACGGGTTCTGGCTCTCGAGTTTTGCGAAGAGTCGCACGTCGGCCGACGGCGAGAGTTGGCTCACTTCGACGAGCGGTGTGTTGCCGATCAGTTCGAGCACGCTCGACGACGTTCTCTCGGCGACGTTCATCGCGTTGATCTCGGTCATCTCGTGCTCCGGAGGGTTGAACTACTGCGGTGGTCAAACTGCTGCGATGGTTCGCATCAGGCTCTTCTCGGAATCTTGTAAAACCCGATAGGAGTAGTCAACAATCTAGCGGCGGCGGGCACGGCCACCCAAGCCGGGTCGCGCGCCAGCCGTCACACGCGTTCGACGGCAGTTTCGCTGATCTCCCCCGCCACGATGCGGAAGTTGCGCAAGCGCGGAGGGTCGTACTTCAAGCTGACGATGGCGTAGTTCCAGTTCGGGTCGGGTGCCTGCGCCACGTCGGTCGGGCTCGGGTACGCCTCGGTGTGAGTGTGGCTGTGCACCACACCAAGCACGGCGAGACCACGCTCGTCGGCCGACTGCTCGACGCGCATGTAGTCCTTCGGGTCGAGGGTGTACACGATCGCCGAAGCCGCAGCATTGCGACACGGGTGAAACTCGAGTGCTTGGTCGGTGCCTGCAGCGCCGACCAACAGCCCGCACATTTCTTGCGGCTTGCAAGCGCGAGCGTGCGCGACAATCTGCTGCTCGATCTCTGCAGTAATCACGAGACGCCGCGAATCCACGACGCCGACGCTACCTAGGCTCAATTCACCGACATGGCGAAAAAAGAAGCAGAGAACCCCGTGCTGGCGAGCAATCGGCGCGCCCGACACGAATACACCATCCTCGACGTGGTCGAGGCGGGCATCGTGCTGCACGGCAGCGAGGTGAAGAGCGTTCGTGCCGGCGAGGTGCAGATTGCCGAGGCGTACGCCCATGTCTCGCACGGCGAGATGTGGCTCGAGAACATGCACGTCGCCACCTACAAGTTCAGCCATGGTGTTGGTGCACACGAACCAGTGCGACCGCGCAAGTTGCTTCTCAATCGCAACGAGATCCGCCGGCTCTCTGAACGAATGGCGAAAGAACGCCTCACGCTCGTGCCTCTTGACCTGCACTTGCGCGGCGGACGAGTGAAAGTCGATCTCGCGCTCGCCAAAGGTCGCAAGAAAGAAGACCGTCGGGCAGCCATTGCCGAGAAAGAATCGAAGATCGAAATGCGCCGCGCGATGGGTCGCCAGCGTCGCGGCAAACCCGAGTGAGGGACGTCCGTCACGCAGCGGGAGGTGTCAAGGTGCACGCCATACGCCGTGCACGTGTCAAGGTGCACGCCATACGCCGTGCAC
>RFOJ01000083.1 GCA_009926705.1 Acidimicrobiia bacterium | reverse complement strand
TGCGCGTCGCGCGCGCGGTGCCTCGGAGTCTCCGCTCAGCCCGAGGCGACTCTCGGCGTCGGGGTCGGTTGCAGCGCTTACGGTGATGCTCGCCACGCTGTTGATCGCCGTAGCCACACCAGTCGTGCGATTGGTCGACTGGACGATTGAGACGAATCGGCAAGGTCGCGCAGCAACTGTCGCTGGTGGTATCGGCCATCACGCGACGAGCACGATTGCGCTTGCCGGCGCTGCGACACTGTTGTGCATCGCAATCGGCACATTGCTGGCGCTTGTCGTCACACATCGAGGTCGCGTCGCTCGCGCTGTCGGCCGCCTTGCCACGGTCGGTTACGCCATGCCCGGACCGGTTGTCGCTGTCGGCGTCGTCGTGACACTCGCGGCCCTCGACCGCCGCGGTTGGTTGCCGGATGGTTACGTTCTCGTCGGATCGGTCGCCGGTCTGTTGTTCGCACTTGTCACTCGGTTTTTTGCGGTCGGATACCAGGGTGTGGAAGCGAGTCTCGATCGTCTGACTCCGTCAACAATCGAGAGCGCACGCACCCTCGGCGCAGGACCGTTGCGAACTGCCGTCGTCGTCGAGATCCCCTCAGCGCGCTACGGCATCCTCGCTGCGACTGCACTGCTGTGCGTCGACCTGATCAAAGAGTTGCCCATCACATTGTTGCTGCGGCCGTTCGGTGTCGACACGTTGTCGGTCTGGGTGTGGCAGGCGACGTCGGAGAGTCTGTGGGCGCAAGCAGCCGTACCATCTCTCGTGATGGTTGCAATCGGCATGCTCGCCGTCGGCGCGTTGTTGACGGCAATTGAGCGCGGAGCGGAGTTCGTGTCATGAACGACTCCCGCGAAACTCGCGAGGCCGCCGTGCGCGTCGTCGGGCTACGGCGACGTCTCGGTGAGCGTGAGGTGTTGGACGGCATCAACCTCGAAGTTGCCCCAGGCGAGTTGGTCACGTTGGTCGGGCCAAGCGGATGCGGAAAGACCACCTTGTTGCGCGCGATTGCTGGCCTCGAGTCGCTCGACGCAGGTTCCATATTCCTCGGTGGTCGAGACGTCACGAACGTTCCGCCCGAGTGTCGCCGTGTCGGTCTCGTCTTTCAAGACAACGCTCTCTTTGGTCATCTGCGCGTCGAGAAGAACATTGCTTTTGGACTGCGCCACCTTCCTGCGTCGGAACGTTCGGAGCGGGTCGACGAGATGCTCCGTCTCGTGCAACTTCAGCATCTCGCTCGCCGGTATCCCCACCAATTGTCGGGAGGTGAACAGCAGCGAGTCGCGCTCGCACGGGCACTGGCAGCTCGTCCTGATGTGGTGCTCCTTGACGAGCCATTCGGCGCGCTCGACGAAGTGCTGCGGGAAGAGCTCGGGTGGGAGGTGCGCGGAATCCTTTCCCAACGGAACACCGCAGGCATCCTTGTGACGCACGATCGTCACGAAGCAATCACGTTGGGCGACCGCGTGGCAGTAATGGATGCCGGCAAAATCTTGCAGTGCGCTCCGCCACGTGTCGCCTACGAGTCACCGGCCACGCGGTTCGTCGCCGACTTTCTCGCGGTTGCCTCGTATCTTCCTGCGCGAGACGGCGGCAGCAGATTGTTGCGCCCACACCAGTTGAGAGTCGTCGCAGGCGGACCGCACACCGTGTCGAGGGTGGAGTTTCTTGGTGCGACTCACCGGTACACGATCCGCGCCGCTGATGGATCAACGTTGGTCGCCGACCTTGGGCCGAGTGATCCGCTGCTCGTCGGTGCAGCGTGCGACGTCGCTGTCGTCGAACGTTAACCCAGTTGCTGCTACTGCACCACGCTGGTGCTACTGCCAAGCCAGAGCGCGAGAGAGATCGGTGACGTACGGCGCCAGCCAGCCCGACGTGTTGCCGAGTGGGAGAACGCAGTCGTCGAGAACGTACCCGAGCACGTCAATCATGTAGCGACGGCGACGCTCGACGCGCTGCATGAGGGCGGGGTCGAGTTGTCTGAGGCGCTCGCGCAGCTGTTCATCGGCGAGTGCGACGCCATCTTCGAGGTTGACGTAACAAAAGGGACCTTTCGACACCGGGATGATGTCGGCCTGGATAGCCATGCCCGACCGGAGCGGCACGGTGCTGCCCCGCGAGAACGGTGAATTCACCCACTCATCGAGGTGCAAATAGTGGCCTGGGTTGAGTGCAAAGTCGAGCAGCGATGTGTCGCGCACACTTTCAGCTGCCTCGAACACTTCGCCACCCGTAGCACCGAGCCGCAGCGCTGCGTACCACGCCCGCACCACCGCGAAATAGTTGGCGAACATGCGCGAGGAGAACTCGCGCACTGAATCGGGTAGCTCTTCGGGCCCCGACGCGACCGCACCTGCACGGCACGTGAGCGCGCCGGCAACTCCGAAAGCGGTGGTGAGTGCGTCGCCCTTCTTGGCGGTGTTTGAAGAGGCGCTCGACAGGCCGCGTCGCGCTTTCTCGCCGAAGCCCACCATGCGGTGGCAGCTCAGCGTGAGGCCGCGGCTGTCGAGTTCACGTTCAAGATCGTCTTCGCGTACGCCAGGCCGCACCCGTTGCAAGAGAGCCATGATGCCGTTGGAGCTCACGCAGGCGGCGTACTCGAACAACCGAATCTGCTCGGGCTCGTTGATGAGGCGCAGTCCGTCGTGGACCCCGGCCAACAGTGCAGTCGCGTTCACCACCGAACCTGAGTCGCCCGACATGCGCCGGAGGAGGTCGACGACGAATGCCGGCATGTCGATGAGCATCTCCTCGTTTGCGTCGGGAGAGTCGAGCAGCGTCGGTGAATAGGTCTTCCAGCCGACGCACCCGACACGGGAACCCGGTTGCAAGCCTTCTGACTCGAGGATGTTGCGCAAGGTTCGCGATCTCTCGCGCGGCTGGCCCATCAGGCTCAGGTCTTGCCACAGCTCGACCTCGACGCCGATGGCGGGGTCGGGCGCGTATCCGAGGCATTCGTTGCCGACGAGCAACCGCGGTCGCCGATCGTCGCGAGTCGTGATGATCAACAACGCCTCTTCGAATCGTGGGTCAAACCCCGTGAGGTACGCCATGTTCGATGAGTGCTCTCTGTCGCCCCAGACGACCAACATGTCGAGACCGCGGGCACGGGCCTGTTGACGGGCCGCAGCGATGCGCGAGGAGTACAACGACGGCTGCAATGCCGGCGGAGGAGTCACGGGAATCTCGACGACCGGAAGCGGACATGTTTTCAAGGCCACAGTCATGCGGTCAGTCTGTCACGCGGGGTTCCTCGTAGCGCTCTCCACGTTGGTGGGATGCGACGATGTACGACGATGTGGTCAGGCCTCGCAGTTAGACGTCGTAATTAGACGGTGTAGATCGACGAACTAGTTGCGAGACAACCAGTGCGTACGGGCCTCGGCGTATCGAGCGCGCACATGCGGACTCGGAGCGGATTCGTGCACGGTGCTCTTGCCGTCGAGCGGCCAGTTCGGGAGCTCGCCGTTCAATACCCATGCCGCTTGGCGTGCCGCACCGTCGGCGACGTACTCGCCTGGTGGCGGCACGACGACAGGTACGCCGAAAATACTCGGCGCAATGTGCTGCACGACGCGTGATGCCGCCGCACCGCCGACGAGGCTGACGCGCGATACTGCAGCACCGTTCGCAATCAATGCATCGAGCGCATCTGCAAGGCCGCACAACACGCCCTCCACCGCCGCCCGTGCGACATGAGCCGGTGTCGAATTTTCAAGCGTCATGCCGAGCACGCCACCAGTTGCCGACGGAAGGTTCGGTGTGCGCTCGCCAGAGAGGTACGGGACGACGACAAGGCCGCCTGCTCCGGCAGGCGCGGCGAGCGCCAATGCCGACAGCGTCTCGTGGTCGACGCCGAGCATCGCGCACGCGGCATCAAGCACTCGCGCGGCGTTCAACGTGCAGACGAGCGGGAGGAATGCTCCCGTTGCGTCAGCGAAACCAGCGACCGAACCCGACACGTCGCGTGCGCTCACATTGCTGCGCACGTACGCCGTGCCCGAGGTGCCGAGCGACACGACTGCGTTCTGGCGAGCGTCGACGCCGATTGCTGCCGCGGCGTTGTCGCCTGCGCCCGGCCCCATGAGTCGCGCGCCCCACGCGACCGACTCGTCAGGTCGCAGCACGCGGGGCAGCACCGCATCACGGCCGAGAGCCATCTTCAACAAGTCGCGGCGATAGGAGTTGGCAACCGAGTCGAAGTAGCCAGTGCCGGAGGCGTCGGATCGATCGGTGACGAGGTCATCGAGCGAGTGCGAACCTCGGAGTCTCCACATGAGCCAGTCGTGCGGCAGGCACACCGCAGCAACTCGCTGTGCGTTGCTCGGTTCATGTTCGGCGATCCAACGCAGCTTGGTGACAGTGAACGATGCGACGGGCACCGAGCCAGTGGCGTCGACCCATTGCTGTGCACCGAGCTCGTCGACCAACGCTGATGCAGCTGCGGCAGAGCGTGTGTCATTCCATAACAGCGCTGGTCGAATCACCTTGCCGTCATCGTCGAGACACACCGCGCCGTGCTGCTGGCCGCAAATAGAGATTGCTGCAACGTCGTCGATGCCTCCGGCAGCTACCACGGCTTCGTGAAATGCGCGCTCCCAGTGGGCGGGATCTACTTCGGTGCCGTCAGGATGCTTCGCCGAGCCGTGGCGCACCAGAACACCCGTTGCGGCATCGCGGATGACGACCTTGCACGACTGAGTGGACGAGTCGACGCCCGCCACCAGCGTCATTTCACCGGGCACCCATCAGATGTTCGAC
>RFOJ01000082.1 GCA_009926705.1 Acidimicrobiia bacterium | reverse complement strand
GCAAGCGACTTCGCGATGAACCACCCGGGCGGCACCATCGGACGCCGCCTCACGCTTACTGTCGCCGACTTGATGATTCCGCGAGAGAAACTGCTGATGGTGCAACCCGACGCCCGACTGCCCGAAGTGGTTGACGCGCTGACTACGCAGGCGATCGGCGCCGTGCTTGTCGCCAACCCGGGCAAATCCACTGCGCTCGGTGGCATTATCACTGACGGTGACCTGCGTCGAGCGCTCAAGAAATCGACGGCCGAAAAATGGGGGACGCTCGTCGCTCGCGATTTGATGACCGCAACCCCCATCAGCGTGCAGTCACACGTTGCGGCAGTCGAAGCACTCACGCTGATGGAGCGCAACGCCCGAAAAGCGATAACCGTGCTCCCGGTCGTCGACGACGGTACCGTCGTCGGCATGCTGCGAATGCACGACCTGGTGCAGGCTGGTCTCTCGTGACGTCGAACGCCTCACAGAAGAGCACCCTGCGCGCCGAACTCGGCAAGGGCGTGGTGTGCGGCGAAGGCCAACCGCTCGTCGTGATAGCTGGGCCGTGCGTGGTGGAAAGCAAAGATCTTGCCCACGAGGTGGCCGCACGCATGAAAGACATCTGCGCGAAGTTCGGCGTGCAGTACGTGTTCAAGGCCAGTTATGACAAGGCGAATCGCACATCGCTGTCGGGTTACCGAGGGCCTGGCCGCGACGGTGGTCTCGCCGTCTTGTCGGAGATCGGTCGACAACTCAACCTTCCGGTGCTCACTGATATCCACGAGAGCGGCGATGCTGCAGTTGCGGCCCAACATGTGGACGTGTTGCAGATTCCTGCGTTCTTGTGCCGGCAGACCGACTTGTTGCTCGCGGCGGCGGCGACAGGCAAGGCAATCAACGTGAAGAAGGGACAGTTTCTCGCGCCGTGGGACATGAAAAATGTCGTTGAGAAGCTGCGCACGGGTGGTGCCGCGAATGTGTTGCTCACCGAGCGTGGCACGTCGTTCGGCTACAACACGTTGGTGGTCGACTATCGCGGTCTTCCGCAGTTGCGCGCGAGCGGCGCTCCGGTGATCTTCGACGTGACGCACTCGGTGCAACAGCCGGGAGGCCAAGGCACGTCGTCTGGCGGGCAACGTGAATACGCGGGCGCTCTTGCTCGTGCGGCAGTTGCGGTCGGCGTCGACGGACTCTTCCTCGAGACGCACCCCGACCCCGACAAGGCACCGAGTGACGGCCCGAATATGATCCCGTTGCACCGGATGGAAGCGTTGCTCGAGCAGTTAGTGCTCATCCGCAAGGCCGTTGCAGTCTCCGGCCCGCAACCCACGACGTACTGACGGCCGAACGTGGAAACTCAGCGGAGCGGCGGCACGGTCGACCCAGGTATGCAGCACGACGTGATTCGTGTGTTCATCGGATACGACGACAACGAGTCCGTCGCGTACCACGTGCTCGCGCACTCCATCTTGCGGCATGCGACGCGTCCCGTCTCGATTACCCCGCTCGTCAAGAAGCACATGGCCTCGTTTTACCGACGCGAACGCTCGGCCATCGAGTCGACTGATTTCTCCTTCACGCGCTTCTTGGTTCCCTATTTGAGTGGCTACCAGGGCTGGTCGGTGTTCATGGACTGCGACATGCTGATGACTGCCGACATCTCCGAACTGTTGCAACTGTGCGACAACAAGTACGCCGTCATGTGCGTGAAGCACGACTACGTGGCTCGAGACGACGTCAAGTTTCTCGGTGCCGTGCAAACCAAGTACGAAAAGAAAAACTGGTCGAGCGTGATGCTCTTCAACAACGCCAAGTGCACCGCACTGACCCCCGACGTCGTTGCGCGCGAGACTGGATTGTTCCTGCACCAGTTCAAGTGGCTTTCTGGAGACGATCAGATTGGCGCCATCCCCACGACGTGGAACTACCTCGTCGGCGAGATGACGATGCCCGGCACCCCGAAGCTCATCCACTACACGCTCGGCGGGCCGTACTTCGACGCGTACCGCGACTGCGAGCATGCCGACAAGTGGTTTGCTGAGCAGCGCCTGATGAGCCACTCCGCGAAAGGCTGACGCTTCGTGACCGTCGCGCGCGGCGCGTACGTCTTTGCGTTGGCCGGCAAAGCCGACGCCGACAACATCATCCCCGTGATCT
Source organism: Acidimicrobiia bacterium (assembly GCA_009926705.1). Taxonomy (GTDB): domain Bacteria; phylum Actinomycetota; class Acidimicrobiia; order Acidimicrobiales; family Ilumatobacteraceae; genus F1-60-MAGs027. Next base: position 2,662 of record RFOJ01000082.1, on the reverse strand, counting down.
GGGAAGTGTCACGTGACGGCACACCGTGCCATGTGGTGGTGGCCGATGCAGACGTTTACAAGTCGACACGAGATGCGTGGTGGCGCCGAGAACGACCGTCAGTCGTGGTGAGTGCGTGTTTCACCCACGACGGCCCACCGAGCATCGTGGAACGTGTTCAGCGTTTGCAGTGGAATCGCTACGCGTTGAAACGTTTCTTGAAGCGCACGAATGCCGGCCTCGTGTGCGTGCAGTGGCGAGAGGGCATTGCCCACGACCATGCAGGGCTCGTACGCCGCATGACTCGTTGGTGGTCGACCGGCTACTTCACTCAGTTGCAGTTCGCCGCCAGAGAACTCTCGATCCCAGTCGTTGCCCTGCCGCACGGCCACTCCACGAAGACCACCATCATTCGCAGCAAACATGTGCGGTCGAAGTCGGAAGCCAATAGCGGCAAACTTCCGTTCGCCGACCGAGACTCGTTCGCGGCCTATGTGTTCTGCTCTGACTATCACCGTGATGCAGTCGCGGCGAACTCCGACATGGACGGATCCAACCTGCGCGTGTGGGGCAGCCCGCGCTTCAACGACGCTTGGGTGCCGAAGTTGTACGCGCAGGCAGCGGACGTGTCGTTGCCGCCGTTGCCTGCCGGAGCGGTGCGTCGGGTGCTGTTCTTCGTGCCGAAGTGGCAGAACCTGATCGATCGCGAAGCAACGATGCGGTTGATTGCTGCACTCGGGGACAACCCCCGTATCCAACTGGTGGTGCGAGGCCATCTGCGCGCCGAGGCGGCCGCTCTCACCGCCGACGAGCGCAGCGTGCTTGAGCGAGGCAACGTGGTGATGATCGCCGACGACGTTTCGTCGCCAAGCCTCATCAAGGCGTGCGACGCGGTGGTAGACGTGGACTCCAGCATCGCTTTCGACGCCGTCTTGCTCAGCAAACCGTATGTACGACCCCGTTACCTGCAAGATGCGTCGGTGGAGACCGTATGGGATCGCCTCGGCGGCGCGCACCAACCGCAGTCGCTCGAAGAAACCGTCACACTGTTGAGCGGTGACTCACTCGCACCAGCCGCCCGAGACGCGTCATTTGACCTGGTGGTGTTCGGCGGCAACGGTAACGACGTGCTTGCTCGCTACCGCGACGAACTTCGCGCCATCGCAAATTCTTAGAGTCGCGTCTGAATGACGCGCCCGAGGATGTCGTCGGTGGGCAGTGACGTGACCACGAGCGCGCGCTTCAGCCAACGATCAGTGCCGTCGTAGCGCGGGATGAACGGCGTGCGCCCGTGCACCGCGCGATCGTTGTCAATGACGAGCAGGTCGCCGTCAGCGAGCACCACCTGCTTTGTTGCCCGCTTCACTGCAACGTGCAGTTCGGCAAGAGCATTCGCGGCACGCGTTGAGGTGCCCGACATGAGTAGCTCGTCATAGACGAGCACCCACCCAGACTGCTTCTTGGTGAGCGGTGTGACCGTGACTCGGGCATCGGGTTCGCCGTTGGTCATGAAACTCGGGTCGACAGTGGTGACGAACTCGCCGGTCTGCAGCACGTCGACTGCCTCAAAGGAGAGATGCTGCACGATCTCGTGCACGTCGGCATAGGTGGTCGCCGCATTTGCATCGCCGCGCAAGCACAACAACACCACGTAACGCGGCTTGTGTGGGTGGAAGGCGGTCTCCGTGTGCGAGCCGAGCATTACCTTCGACGAGGTCGACACCTGCGCGCGCTCAGACGACTCGACGGGAAAAATGTCTTGGATAAGACGGCCGTTCTGCTCGCGGTCATATCCGACCGCACGACCGATGTCATCGGCAAAGCGCAAGAGTGCTCGCGTTGCTGTCGGACACGCATCAGTCTCGGTATCTGCAACGAGCGGTGTGGGTGGCACGACGCCGGTGAAGTACTTCGGGATGAGCGTGATCGCCGACGTCGCTCCGGGTGCCGCGCTGCGCAGCATGGTCGCAAAACTCATGCCCGTCAGGATGGCGGCAATCTCGCCGCGAAAACCGCAGATTTATGCCATAGAGTGAGCACATGGCTGACGAAACCGAAGCGCTAGATAATAAAGACCGTGAAATTCTCAGTGTTCTCAAAGAAGACGCCCGAATCCCATGGCAACTACTCGGCGACCGGGTCGGTCTTTCTGCCAACGCCGCCGCCGACCGAGTTCGACGACTCATGCGTCGCAAGGTGATTTCGCGTTTCACCACCGTGGTCGACCAGCGCCGGTTGGGGCGTTCATTGAGCGCCATCATCGATGCACGTATTGAAACGACGCCAAAGTTCGACGACGCGTTGCGCAAGCGCGATGACGTGGTCTGGGCGGCCCACGTCACGGGGGTTCCTGACGTGAAGATCATGGTCGCATGCGATGGCACCGACGGGCTCGACCAGTTTTTGCAGTGGCTGCACAAACAGGGGGCGGTCGACACCCGTACGGACGTGGTACTACGCCCGATTGCGGGGATCTGACCCTGACGGGCCGCGTGCCGACCCAGTGGCGCCGGCCCGTGCGGGTTGCCGGATTGTGGGCGTCAAGGTGTGACCACCGTACGGTAGGCGGTTAGCAGTCTCCTCGGTAGAGTGCTAACGCCTGTCGACGGGAAAGGCTCCCCAAAACGCCCGTCTACATCACACAAGGAGACGCCGATGCCAAAGATCATCCTCTTCGACGAAG
>RFOJ01000081.1 GCA_009926705.1 Acidimicrobiia bacterium | reverse complement strand
TACGGCGTAAAGAGGGGCTGACGAAGCGTCACGGACGACCTCTGCCAGTGCGGCATCATCGTCAATGAAGTGCTCGGCGAGCTTCACGCCGGCACCCCGAAAATCACGGTTGGTCGCCGCTGCGTAGCTCGTTGCCCAATGCGGCAAAACCCATCGTGCCGCCGGCAACGTTCACCACGTTGGTGACTCCCGCATCGTGGAGAAACTCGCAGGCGCGCATGCTGCGACCGCCGCTCATGCAGATGACGTAGACGGGCACCGCCTTGCGGAACGCATCCAGCGAATCGGGCACCGTGCCGAGCGGTACCAACTGCGCTCCGGGTACGTGGCCTTCGCGATACTCGTCGGGCTCACGCACGTCGATGACCACGCCGCCGCGGTCGAGCACGGTGGCGAGTTCTCCGGCTGAAATTTCTCGGATTGGCACGGCGGGAGAGCCTAGCGATGTCCATCGGGTTGAACGGTGATGACGACGTCGAGCTCGGCACGCGTGTTGACGTTCGCAAACTCGGCTTCGTCGACCAGCACACGAGCAAGTTGCAGGTCGGCACATGCTTCGTGCATCGCTTGCTTGCCAGCAGCAAGCGATCTCTCGAGTCGTGTCAGCGCGCTCCGGCGAAATGCGACGCACGACCAATGGTCTCGCTCGCCGCGCGCGACCGCTGCTTCATGGTCGTGCAGCGCGTCGAGCACTCGTCGCACTGTCGAAGCGGTCAACAGCGGCAGATCACATGCGATGATGACGGCTTGTTGCAACGGTGTCGACACCTCGTGTAGTGCGCTCACGACGCCGCGCAGTGCACATCGCTCGTCGGTAACCGTCGGGCGATCAGGAATGTGGATTGCCTGCGATGCATGGGGCCGTGGCGAGCCCCCGACATAGGCGACATGCGACAAGCCCGCTGACTCAAGAATGCCGAGTGCGTTATCGAGCAGCGTGCGGCCGCGAAACATCGCCGACGATTTATCGCTGCCGAAGCGACTGCTGGCTCCCCCAACGAGCACGGCACCGAGCGTGTTCGCCGCGGGTGATTGCCCAGCGAATATCGGCGCGGTGTGGCTCAGCCGCGCCCTCGCGGATCGCATTGAATGAGGAACTGCTGGCAGCGAACCGCCTCGGACTCTTCGCCGATCACGCCAGCGTTGACGGCCAACCCCTCGAGGCACTCGAGGAAACCATGGTTCGAATCGTGCTGCCATCGCACGAACCCCGAGCCTCGCCACCCACTCGCGCGCAATTGGTCGAGACCGCGGTGGTATCCGACACGAAACGCCATGTAGGCATCGATACCCGGCGTGCTGGCGCGTCCAAGCGCCGCCCAAGCGTGGAGGCAAGTCGGATGCTGCGCGACAACGGCGGCGATTGCATCTCGCCTCTCGTGGGGTGCGGCGGCGAGTGCCTGCTTCAACTTGTGCGTGATGGCGACGTCGACTGGTGGAAGCACCGTCTCTGGCGGACCGCTGCGGGACATCGAGATCGGTTGGTCACTCATAAGCGCAGTCTAGAAATGGGTGCTGACGTCACATGCGCACGCACCTCGCGCGCGCACCGCTCACACGGCATGCGCCACGCATACGGCATGCGCGCGCGACACGTACTCGGCTGGCAGAATCGGAACTGCAATGAACCTCTCTTCGTTCGACGCACAATCGGCACGCGACGCCTCGCTCATCGCCATGGTCGTCGGCGTGCTCGGCGTCTTACTGGTGCTCAAGTTCGTATCGTCGCTCGTCACCAAGCTGCTTCTGACGGCACTGTTCGGGGCGATCATCTACTTCGGGTTCAACCAGCGAGACGACTTGTCGGCCTGCATCGCCGCCATCCAGGCGAAGGTAGAACAAGGCGACGTAAGCGACGTGACCTGTAGTTTCTTGGGGCGTGACGTCACGGTCGAAATCCCGTTCAACATCAAAGGCGGCTGAGCGCGGGCGCGCGACGAGCGCAATCGCCGACCTCTGCGAGTTCCTTGATGCATCCCCCACGCCGCATCACGTCGTAGCCACCGCTGCAAAACGGCTACTCGACGCTGGCTTCGTATGGTTCGACGCCACGAGCGAACTCCCCGAGTTCGCTGGCCGTGTAACGAGAGGCTTCGTCACGCGTGGTGGGGCGCTCATCGCCTTCGTCACATCGCAAAAGTCCAACAACAAATTTCGCATCGTCGGCGCACACACCGACTCCCCTGGCCTGCACCTCAAGTCAAACCCCGAAGGTGTGGCCGCAAACTTCGGCACGCTCGAGGTGGAGGTCTACGGCTCGCCTCTGCTCAATTCGTGGTTAGACCGCGACCTCGACATCGCTGGCCACGTGGTTCGCCGCGATGGTTCGGTCGTGATGTTCCGCTCAGCGACGCCTGTTGCACGGCTGGCACAACTGGCGATCCATCTTGACCGTGGCGTCAACGAGAGTGGGCTCATCCTCGACAAGCACGCCCACCTGAGGCCGGTGTGGACCACTGGTGACGACGTACTTCCGGTGCGGGCCGTCGCAGCTCACCTCGCAGGTGTCGACTTGAAAGACGTTGCCACCGTGCACGCTCAACTCGTCGACCACGAACCTGCGCGCGTACTCGGAGCCGATGCGTCGCTGCTTGCCTCGGGTCGGCTCGACAACCAGCTCTCCTGCTGGGCTGCGATCGACGCCATCAGCAAGGTCGGCGGAAACGACGGCATCTCTGTGGTCGCGCTCTTTGACCACGAAGAAGTCGGTAGCGACAGCACGACCGGTGCAGGAGGCCCGCTACTCGAGCACCTACTCGAACGAGTCGCGGCCTCGCTCGGCAAGTCGCGCGGTGAATATCTCACGATGTTGCCCAAGTCGGCGTGCCTGTCGTGCGACAACGCGCATGCAGTGCACCCGAACTACCAGGAGCGCCACGACCACAAGCATGCGCCGTTCATCAACCAGGGTGTGGCGTTGAAGACGAACTCCAACCAGCGATACGCGACGTCGGCGGCATCGGCTGTCTCGTTCTTGTCGGCATGCGAATCGGCGGGAGTTTCTCATCAGACGTTCTTCTCGCGCAACAACATGCCATGTGGTTCGACCATCGGGCCGATTACCGCCACGCGCCTAGGAATCGACACCGTCGATGTCGGGGTGCCGCAGTTGTCGATGCACTCGGCGCGCGAAGTATGCGGCGTCGGTGACGCGGTCGACTTGCCGAAGATTGCCCGCGCGTTCTTGCGCGGTTAGCCGAGAGTTCGACGTCGCTTTCGACTAGTCGCCTGCGCGACGACGAGCATCGTCAAAGACGATTTGTAGTCGCCGCGAGAGCTCGGCGGTGATCTCTGTCATGCGATTGCGGTCAACGCGACCCGTGCCGCCGTGCTCCACTGCAATCGGCTCACCAATCGACACGTGGCACTTGTGTGGCCAGATCATCTTCGAGCCTTTGCGCATGACGCGCTCAGTTCCACCAATACCGACCGGCACGATGGGAACTCCCCGCTTCAACGCGACATAGGCAGGACCTTCGAACAACGGATGCAACGTGTGTCCGCTCTGGCGCGTGCCTTCGGGAAACATGACGAGTGGTTCGCCAGCGTCCAGCACGGCGACGCAACGCTTGAGTGCCTCGAGATCCGCAGTTCCTCGCGTGACGGGGAATCCGCCGAGTAGCGACAAGAACGCGCCGATTTGCTTCTGCTTCCACAGCGAGTCTTTGCCCATGAACCGCACTCGTCGCCGGGTGACGAATGCGGAGAGCGGCGTGTCAATGTTGGAGCGGTGCACGGGCGCAATGATGTACGGTCCGCTGCGCGGCAAGTGCTCCCGCCCGCTTACGGTGACGCGAAACCACAACTTGCACAAGCCGAGCAGCAGATTGCGCACCAACGAGTAGGCCACGCGCGTCACCATTGATTGGCCGACAAGTCGCGCCTCGAATTTCGTCATGACGAAAGCCCGTTTGTGGAGTCGCCAGTTGCCGAATCGGATTCAGATGTCGCACTTCGAAGAGCTGCGCCTCGCTCGAGCAACAACCGGCGAATCTCATCGATTACTTCTGGCACGGTGTGATCGCTCGTGTCGACCACTACGGCGTCGGGCATCTGGCGAAGCGGGCTGTCGTCGCGCGTCGAGTCGCGCTGGTCGCGCTCGGCAATGGCACGAGCAATCTCTTCGACGTCTCCCCCGTGCTGGGCGACTCTGCGTTGCGCGCGCACTAACGGCGACGCGACGAGATACACCTTCAAGGTTGCGTCAGGGAAGACGACGCTGCCAATATCGCGACCTTCGACCACGCCTCCGCCGTGCTCGGTAATCCACTGGCGTTGCCTCGTGCGCATCTCTTCGCGCACTGCCGAGTTCGCCGCGACGTGGCTGACTGCAGCATCGACTTCGGCCGTGCGTATCGCTGCGGTCGCGTCGACGTCATTCACATGCAGCGAGTCGCGGGTCTGAATGAAACGAATAGTGCGTGCCACCCGCGCGACAGCGTCGACGTCTGTCGCCTCAAGGCCGCGCTTCAGAACTTCGAAGGTGACGCCGCGATACATCGCACCAGTGTCGAGGTATTCGATACCGAGGGCCACGGCGAGTGCCTTGGCGATCGTCGACTTGCCTGCACCGGCAGGGCCGTCGATGGCGACAACCGTCGGCTTCATCGTCGTCGTGTCACCAGGGGGTTCGCGTGGACACCGAGGTTCACCTGGTTACCAACTGGTGTCGATCGGCCGACCCTCGTCGTACCCCGAAGCACTCTGCACGCCAACTGTCGCGCGCTGGTGGAAGTCTTCGATGCTGCGCGCGCCCGTGTAGGTGCAGGATGAGCGCACCCCCGCCACGATCTGGTCGATGATGTCTTCTACTCCAGGTCGATTGGCGTCGAGGTACATGCGCGATGTGCTGATGCCCTCTTCGAACAACTC
>RFOJ01000009.1 GCA_009926705.1 Acidimicrobiia bacterium | reverse complement strand
CAACGCGCGCGTCGAGACGAAAGCCGAACCGCATATGGTGTTCTACGGCATATTGCTCATCGTCAGCGTGTTCGTGGCGATCGGCCTCGTCATGGTGCTGTCTGCGTCGTCGATCGTCTCGGTGAACAGCGGCGGTTCGGCGTTCACCATGTTCTTCAAGCAGTTGATTTGGGCGTCTGTGGGTGTCGTCGCCGCCATCGGTACCTATCGAATGCCGTATCGCTCGTGGCAGAAATTGAACAAACCGATTCTCTTCGTGGTGCTGGGTCTAAACGCTCTCCCGTTCACGCCGCTCGGCATCTCGGTTAACGGTGCACACGCGTGGGTTGCGATGGGGCCGATTCGTTTCCAGCCGTCGGAGCTGCTCAAGTTCGCGCTCATTATCTACCTGACGAACAACCTCGGACGCCGCCAACGCGACTTGACCGATTTCAAGCGCACGTTTCAACCCGCATTGTTCGCCTGGATCGTCGCCGCCGGTTTTGCGATGGCGCAACGCGACCTCGGCGCAGCGGTGGTGCTCTCGGGCATCGCTTTCACGGTGTTGTACATGGCTGGAAGCCCGGTGCGATGGATTGCCGTGTCGGCGATTGGCGCGTCGATGGCTGGTCTCTTGTACATCGCCACCTCTGCCTCGCGGTTGAGTCGCTGGACTGCGTTCTTGGACATCGAAGGCAACAAAGAACACAGCGGTTACCAGGTGTGGCAGTCGATGCTCAGCATCTCGAACGGCGGCATCTTCGGGGTGGGGCCAGGCGCCGGCACGAGCAAGTGGGGATACGTGCCGCTTGCGCACAGCGACTTCATCTTCACGGTGATCGCCGAAGAGTTCGGATTCATCGGAAGCTCCATCGTGATCGGCGGGTTCTTTGCCCTCACGTTCTTCGGCTTCGTCGTCGCGATGCGGGCACCCGACTATTCCGGCGCGTTGCTCGCGGCAGGCATCACGGTGTGGTTTGCAGTGCAGGCGATGATCAACATCGGCGGTGTTGTCGGTGCGATGCCTGTGACAGGACTTACGCTTCCGCTCATCTCGTACGGCGGCAGTTCGCTGCTCATCACGTTGTCGGCGGCGGGCTTGTTGCTGAACGTCGCGCGAAAGATTCACTGACACCGAGGTAGCGTTCGGCGTGTTCTCGTGACGGCACAAAGCACACCTTCGTCACCGCGAGTGTTCGCCGTCATCGCAGGTGGCGGTACTGCCGGGCACATGATTCCGGCACTGGCCATCGCGGAGCAGTTGGTCGATCGCGGGCGCTCGGCGCGCTCCGTGGCGTTCGTCGCATCGAAGCGCCAGATTGATGCACAGTTGCTCGGAGATACCGATCATCCGCGACTCTTCCTCAACGTCGACGGGCTGCAGCGCAGTCTTTCGCCGCGCGCAATCCTGCGCAGCCTGCTCGCGGTTCCCAAGATGGTCATCGGCACCGCGATCGTCACCAGACGATTTCGAACGTGGCAGCCGCGAGTGGTGGTGAGCGTGGGCGGATTCGCGAGTGAGCCTGCTGTTCGCGCCGCGCGAGCACTGCGCATTCCGGTTGTCGTCGTGAGCTACGACCAGCACCCCGGCCTTGCAACCCGCCGCCAAGCCAAGCGGGCCGCCGCAGTCGCCGTCGCATTCGCCGGCTCGAAGCTGCCGGGCGCCAAACACACCGGTGCGCCAGTGCGCCACAGCGTGCGGCGCGTCGTTCGTGGAGTCGTAGGTGACGACTCGCTTCGACGCCGCGCGGCAGAGGTGTTCGGCATCGACCCAAGTCGTCGCGTCATCGTGGCGATGGGTGGTTCGCTCGGCTCGCGCACGATTAACGAAGCCGTCGAGACGTGGGTGGCGGCAAACTCCGCACGAGGCGATGTGGCAGTGCTGCACCTGGCGGGCGAGCGATTCGTCAACGACAACGTCGCGACCGGTGCACAGAGCGAGCACGTTGGGCTTGGCGACCGCGCACGTATCCAATACGTTCGCCGAGCGAGTCACCAGGAGATGGCCGACGTGTGGCGGATCGCCGACGTGGTGGTGTGTCGTGCGGGTGCAAGCACCGTTGCAGAGCTCGTCACGGTCGGCAGTGCTGCATTGGTGGTGCCCTGGGCCGCTGCAGCCGACGACCATCAGCGGCTCAATGCGAAGTGGCTGGCCGATGCAGGTGCCGCGCTCGTCGTCGAAGAGAACGACATTGCAGCGCGTTTCGCCGCCGACTTGTCGCGAATTGTCGACGACGCCGTCCTGCGTGAGCGACTCGTCGCCAAGTCGTACGCACTCGGAGCGCTCAACCGTTCGTCGGCGATCGGCTCGATGATTGAGGCAGCCGCTCGCTGACATGTCGACACCATCTCAAGCCGAACATCGTCCGCGGCGTATTCACGTGGTCGGCGTCGGCGGCCCAGGCACCAGTGCGATCGCCATCATCCTTCGAGAGATGGGCCACGACGTCTCGGGGAGCGATGTTCGCGAGTCGCAGGTGCTCGAACGCTTGCGGTCGCTCGGGGTGCGTATCAACGTGCCGCACGACCCGAAAGCCATCGTGGGTTGCGACATCGTGACGTCCTCCGCTGCAGTGCGAGACAAGAACGTGGAGCTCACCGCCGCGCGCGCCGCAGGTGCGACGGTGATGACGCGGGCTGAAATGCTCGGCTGGATCTCGCCGCAGGCGACCACCGTCGCGGTAGCCGGCACCCACGGCAAGACGACGACCACCACATTGCTCACGCTCATGTTGCGTGCCGCCGGCCGCGACCCTGGCTATCTGATTGGTGCAGACGTCGCGCAACTGCCACACAGCGCGCATTGGGGCAGTGATGTGTTCGTCATCGAGGCCGACGAGAGCGACTCGAGTCACCGCGCGATCAAGCCGCAAGCATCGATTCTGACCAACATTGATGTCGACCATCTCGATGAGCACGGTTCGTTTGAGGGCATCGTGGCGTCGTTTGACGCGTATCTCGGGGCGGTACCTGGCCCGAAAGTGCTCTGTATCGACGACCCGACCACGGCGCAGCTCGCCCGCAAACACGGAGCGACCACGTACGGTCTTACGACGGGGGAGTTCACCGCGCGCGAGGTGCGATTCGTGGACGGTGGAGCGAGATTTGCGGTAGCGCACGCGGGTTCGCAGCACGACGTGAAGCTGCCGCTGCGCGGCGAGCACAATGTGCGCAACTTCTTGGCCGCATATGCGATGGCCACAAAACTCGGCGTCGATGGCAAGATCGCCGCAGGTGCAGTGGCCGACTTCGCCGGGGTGAATCGCCGATTCGAACTGCGAGGCAACGACGGTGGGGCGACATTCGTCGACGACTAGAGATCGCCGCGGTGTTGCGTGGCGTGCGCGCGGAAGGGGAGCAGTGGAAGCGCGTCATCGCCGTCTTCCAGCCGAACCGTTTTCACCGCATGGCGGTGATGTCAGACGCGTATCGCGACGCCTTCGTTGATGCCGACGTCGTCGTGGTTACCGACATCTATGCGTCCGGCACTGAGCGAATCGAAGGTGTCACCGGCAGGCTCGTCGTTGACGCAGTGCGTGCTGCGCACCCGACAGCCCGAGTGGAGTGGCGCGAACATCGTTCCGATCTGGTCGACTTCGTCGCCCGTGAATGTGGTGACGGCGACTTGTGCATCTCGATGGGTTGTGGCGACATCGAGACATTCCCCGATGAAGTGGTGGCCCGTCGGCGAGAATTGTCTCGTGGCGACTGACGACACCGACGACTACGCGCGTCGCACCCGCGCGATCGACCGTCTCGGCATTCTGCTCGGGCCTCGTGCGCGCCGCGACGTCGATCTCGCGCCGCACACGACCTATAAGGTCGGCGGCTCAGCGAGCATTCTTGTCACCGCGCATTCCATCGACGACCTACACGCCGTCAGCAATGCGTTGCGCGAGCAGAAGGTGCCCGTGCTCGTCATCGGTCGCGGCAGCAACCTGCTCGTCGCCGACGGCCTCGTCGTCGTGCTCGGTGAATTTGCACAAGAGATCTCTTGGCCAAAGCGTCCGGCGCCGCCGCGCGTAACTGCTGGCGGCGCGGTGCCATTGCCGGTGCTGGCTCGCCAATGTGCCACGCACGCTCTGACGGGATTCGAATGGGGAGTTGGGGTGCCTGGTTCGGTGGGTGGCGCCGTGCGCATGAACGCCGGCGGCCATGGAAGTGACATCGCCTCCAGCATCGAGTCGGCGAAGATTTTCCACCTCGGCAAGGGCATCGTGGCCAACGTAAGAGCAAACGATCTCGGCCTGCGGTTTCGCGGAAGCGACCTGCAGCCGTATCACATCGTCTTGTCGGCGACGTTCGCTCTGTCGTGGGGCGACCAAGCAGCCAGCGAGCAAGAGATGTCAGAAATCGTGCGCTGGCGTCGCGAGCATCAGCCAGGCGGGCAGAACGCGGGTTCGGTATTCGTCAACCCTGAGCCCGGCGGCGGCTCGGCTGGTGCGATTATCGACCGACTCGGGTTGCGCGGTCTACGAATCGGAACTGCAGAGGTGTCGACCAAGCACGCCAATTTCATCCAGTGCGATGAAGGCGGTAGCGCCGCCGACGTGGCGGATCTCATGGCCGACGTTCGTGAGCGCGTGTTCAACGAACTCGGCATCGACTTGCGCAGCGAAGTGCGACTCGTCGGCTTCGACGAAGAGACCGCCGACGATGCCGGCGCACAGACCACCGGCTCGTTCGAAGCGACTGTCGGCACGACACGCGCCCTCACTGCGCTCGACAAAGTGTTCGGCCCCCTCGTCACCGACGACACGCTCGGCACGGCGACGATCGCACCACCGCTGCCAGACGACGCCGTGAGTGAGCTGCGCGAATTGTTCGCTGATACGGGTGCGTTCACCCGACCTGTTGACGATTCAGGGAGCGGCGAGACACCCGCGAGTGAGGCGAACACCGATGACGCATCGTCGGGCAGCGCACCGAGCGGCGACACACCTGTCGCTGATGTCGTCGACATCTCCACGGCTTCGACCATGCGCAACGACACAAACGGTGACAACACACCGCCGCCAATCGTGATCGACGACTCCGACCACTTGTTGCCGCACGAGCGACCCGAAGGCAGCGCCACCCTCACGCTCGACCCCACGAGCCCATTTGCAGACGCGAGCACCGGAGTGCCGGGCGCCGGCGGGCTCGCCGACGTGATCATCGACCGACGCATTGGTCAAAGAGCGTGGTGGAAGCGTTTCGCTCGACCACGCGTCTCGCCGCTCGTCGCGTTCGCAGCCTTGATTGGCGTGGTTTCGCTCGTGTTGGTCGTGCTTGCTTCGCCGATCTTTGCGGTGCGCGATATCGAGGTTTCAGGCGTCACGTACACCGATCCGCTGTTGTTGGAGAGCGTCAGCGACTCGCTGCGCGGAGCGAGCGTGTTCACCGCCGATCTCGACGGAGCGCAGCGCCGACTGGAAGGCGACCCTTGGGTGCAGCGGGCGAGACTCAGTTGGTACCTGCCAGACCGAGTAGTCATCGAGGTTGACGAGCGCACGCCGGTTGCGTGGTTCGTCGGTGTCGACAATCGCGCGCGCGTGCTCGACGCCGACGGTCGCGTGCTCGACGTGCTCGACGGTCAGCCGACGCAGTTCTTGAAGATCGAGGGCGTCGGGCCGAATCTGCCCGCCGGTACGGTGCCAACACTGGTGTACCAAGCGGCCGCACAACTTGCCATCTCGTTTCCTGAGGACATTCGTAAGCAGTTGAAGCACGTCGTGGTGAACGGCCCAGAAGCGCTCGGGTTCGTCTTGAAGACCGGCACAGTCGTCAAACTCGGCGCACCCGTGGACATCCGCAACAAACTCACCATCGTCGCGACGGTGCTCGCTCGTCAAGACCCTGAGTTCATTGCGGGAATCGACGTATCGAGTGGACAGCCGATAATCGACAACGGCTAGTGTCTCTCCAGTAGAGGTTGAGGCTAAATCTCAACTCGGGGGTAAGACACAACATGCCAAGCAACTCGCAAAACACGCCCATCGCCGTCATCAAAGTCGTCGGAATCGGCGGTGGCGGCGTGAACGCCGTCAATCGAATGATTGATGCCGGACTGCGGGGCGTTGACTTCGTCGCAATCAACACCGACGCCCAAGCGTTGATCATGAGTGATGCGAGTTTCAAAATCGACATCGGCCGCGAACTCACTCGCGGTCTCGGCGCCGGCAGCGACCCTGAGGTCGGTCGTCAGGCTGCCGAAGCACACCGTGACGAAATCCAAGAGCACCTCGCGGGTGCCGACATGGTGTTCGTCACGGCGGGCGAAGGTGGTGGCACCGGCACAGGTGCAGCGCCAGTCGTCGCAGAAATCGCAAAGAGCGAGGGTGCGCTCACCATCGGCATCGTGACTCGACCGTTCTCGTTCGAAGGTCGTCGCCGCTCGGTGCAAGCCGACTCCGGCATCGCCAAGCTGAAAGAAAAAGTCGACACGCTCATCGTGATCCCGAACGAGAAACTGCTCTCGATCGCAACCGACAAGACCACGCTTCTTGATGCATTCAAGAAAGCCGACGAAGTCTTGATGCAAGGCGTGTCCGGCATCACCGGCATCATCACCACCCCCGGTCTCATCAACACCGACTTCGCCGACGTGAAGACGATTCTCGCCAACGCCGGATCGTCGCTCATGGGTATTGGTGTTGCAAGTGGTGACAAGCGCGCGTCCAACGCCGCACTTGCTGCGATCACTTCGCCGATGCTCGAGTCGGCAATCGAGGGTGCGCGCGGCATCCTGCTCAACGTCGCAGGTCCGAGCGACATGAGCCTCTTTGAGCTGAACGAGGCCGCCGAAACGGTGGCGCGCGTCGCTCACCAAGATGCCAACATCATTCTCGGCACCGTCATTGACGACGATCTCGGCGACGAAGTGCGAGTCACTGTGATTGCCTCGGGCTTCGAGCGCTGGGACGCAGGTGCCGGCCGCGTCGCAACTCGCGGCGACGGCACTGCATCGCGAGGCGAGCCACGACCTGACGCAGGCAAGGGCAGTTCGCGGTTGCGCGAGATCTTCGGCTCGTCTGAGGGCGACGACGACCTCGACGTCCCCGACTTCCTCAAGTAGTCCGTAACGCGTTGAGCGACAGCGTCGGCTCGATCGACGAAGTGGCGGTCGCGCGCCGGCTCACGCAGCTTCGCGAGCAACTCGCGCGCGGTGCGCGCCGGGGGCCGGTCACGTTGTGCGCCGTGACAAAGGGGTTCGGAGCCGATGCAGTATCAGTCGCGCACCGATTGGGCTGCGATGCCATTGGGGAGAACTACGCCCAGGAAGCCGTCGCCAAAATTGCAGCGACCGGTGCTGCCCATCCGCCCGTGCACTTCATCGGGCGACTGCAGACGAACAAGATCCGGTCGCTCGTGGGCGTCGTCGACGTCTGGCAGAGCGTTGATCGCGAGTCGGTGGTCGACGAGTTGGCAAAACGAGCCAGTGGCGCACGCATCTTCGTGCAAGTGAATGCGACAGGAGAGCCAGACAAGGGTGGCTGCCCGCCGGCCAACGTACAGCGGCTGGTCGAAAGGGCCCGCTCTGGCGGGCTTGAGGTGCTTGGGCTTATGACTGTTGGCCCTACCAATGGCGACCCAACGGCCACCCGTCGCGCCTTTGCCAACGTGCGGGCACTGGCTGACCAATTGGGTCTTGTCGGGTGCTCGATGGGTATGTCGGGTGACGTCGACATTGCGCTCGAAGAGGGGACCACGCTCGTGCGCGTCGGGACAGCGCTGTTTGGTGAGCGTCCGTCAACCGCGTGATTCGCTCAGGTAATCTGGGCGCTATGTCGATGTTCCGTCGGGCAATGGACTACCTGGGTCTCGGTGCCGACGAGGTGTATGACGACAGCGATCAATCGGTGCGAGCACGCCGCCCGGTTCGCGGACGTCCAGCGCAAGAGATCGACGACGAGTACGACGACTATGAGGACGACTACGAAGAAGTCGTCGAGGAAGAACCAGCCCCAGCACGACGCGGTCGAGTGCGTGACGACTCGGGTGTCACGGTGCGCGGCCCCGTCGGTCAGCCTCCGGCTAAGACCGTGAAGCCGCTCGAAACGGCGAGCGTCGAGCCAGTCACGCTGAAGCCGACCAACTTCGGTCACTGCAAAGAAATCGGCGAACGTTTCAAGAGCGGTCAGCCGGTGATCATGAACATGATTGCCACCGACCCCGACGAAGGCCGCCGCATCATCGACTTTGCTTCGGGTCTCACGTTCGCACTCAACGGTTCGCTCGAGCGCATCTCGCGCGGGGTGTTCCGCTTGACTCCCAACGGTGTGCGAATTCCGCGCGACTAGCCGGCGACACCATCACCGAGTCGCCATGTTGAATAGAAGAGAGGTGCAACCATGATTTCTGGTCTGATCGGTCTGTACACATTGGTCATCTTTGTACGCATCATCTTGAGCTGGTTCCCGATCAACCCGAGTGGCCCGTTCGGACAGGTGGCTCGAGTGCTGTTTCAGGTGACAGAGCCCGTGCTTGGACCTGCGCGGAGAATCATTCCGAGCATCGGCCCCATCGACATCTCGCCCATCATCGTGGTGGTGGGCCTCGGGTTCGTGCAGAGTTTCCTCGCGGGTCTCGGCCTCTGAGCCGCACGCTCTGATGTCGCGCACGTATCCAGACGTCGCTGCGCAGCCGAACCTGCCACAGATCGAAGAGCAGGTGCTTGCGTATTGGGCAAGTGACCACACGTTTGAAGCGTCGGTTGAACAGCATCCGCGGCAAGGCAGTGCAGCGAGCGGTCGCACCGATGGTAAGCCGAGCAAGCCGAGCGGCGACGGCGACACCGAGTTCGTGTTTTACGACGGCCCGCCGTTTGCCAACGGCCTTCCGCACTACGGCCACCTGCTGACTGGATTCGTCAAAGATGCGGTGCCGCGCTACCGCACGATGAGCGGCAAGCGCGTCGAACGCCGCTTTGGGTGGGACTGCCACGGCCTGCCGGCCGAAGCAGAGGCCGAGCGACAGCTCGGCATCTCTGGTCGCCAAGCCATCACCGACTTCGGCATCGACAAGTTCAACGACCACTGTCGCACGTCGGTGCTGCAGTACACCAACGAGTGGCGCCGTTACGTCACGCGACAGGCGCGCTGGGTGGACTTCGACAACGACTACAAGACGCTCGATCTCTCGTACATGGAAAGCGTCATGTGGGCGTTCAAGGCGCTGTGGGACAAAGGCCTCATCTACGAGGGCTTCCGTGTGCTGCCGTATTCGTGGGCGCTCGAGACCCCACTGTCGAACTCCGAGACGCGCATGGACGACACCTACAAGATGGTGCAAGACCCTGCACTCACCGTCGGGTTCTTGCTGGAGACCGGTGAACGCCTGCTCGCGTGGACGACGACGCCGTGGACCTTGCCGTCGAACCTCGCGCTTGCTGTCGCTCCCGACGGGAATATGGCGTGTACGAACTCAACGGTGTTCGCTACGTGATGGCGCAAGCGCGTCGAGAGGCGTACGAACGCGAACTCGAAGGTGCCCAACACGTCGGCACGTTGCGCGGGAGCGATCTCGTAGGTTGTCGGTACGCACCGCTGTTTCCGTATTTCGCCGACCGCGCAGAGAACGGTGCGTTCCGTGTACTGGCCGGCGACTTTGTCACCACTGAAGGCGGCACCGGTGTCGTGCACATGGCCCCCGGCTTCGGCGAAGACGACCAGCGCGCGTGTGCCGACGCTGGCATCTCGCTCGTGGTGCCTGTTGACTCGCGCGGCCGTTTTACGAGCGAAGTCGTCGACTTCGCGGGCCAGCACGTTTTTGAGGCCAACGCCAACATCATCAAACGGCTGAAGTCAGAAGGCGTCGTGTTGCGCCACGAAACCTACGACCACTCGTACCCGCACTGTTGGCGCACCGGCACGCCGCTCATCTATCGAGCAGTCAGCTCGTGGTTTGTCAACGTGACGGCGATCAAAGATCGCATGGTCGCGCTCAATCAACAGATCACCTGGGTGCCCGACCACATTCGCGATGGGTCGTTCGGCAAGTGGCTGGAGAACGCGCGCGACTGGACCATCAGCCGCAACCGCTTCTGGGGTTCGCCTATCCCGGTGTGGCGCAGCGACAACCCAGAGTTTCCGCGCATCGACGTGTACGGCAGCATCGCCGACATCGAACGTGACTTCGGCACGAAGGTCACGGAGCTGCACCGTCCGTTCGTCGACGACCTCGTGCGACCCAACCCCGATGATCCCAGCGGCAAGTCGATGATGCGTCGCGTTCCCGAGGTGCTCGACTGCTGGTTTGAGAGCGGATCCATGCCATTCGCCCAGGTGCACTATCCGTTCGAGAACCGCGAGTGGTTCGAGAGCCACTATCCGGGTGACTTCATCGTCGAGTACATCGGTCAGACGCGCGGATGGTTCTACACGCTTCACGTGTTGGCGACCGCGCTCTTCGACCGCCCTGCGTTCAAGAGCTGCGTCAGTCACGGCATCGTGCTCGGCGACGACGGGCAGAAGATGTCAAAGAGCCTGCGCAACTATCCCGACCCGATGAAGGTGTTCGACACCTACGGGGCCGACGCCATGCGCTGGTACCTGCTCTCGTCGTCAATCTTGCGCGGTGCCGACTTCAGCGTGAACGAAGCAGGCATCCGCGACACCGTCCGCCAGACGATCCTTCCGTTGTGGAACTCGTGGTACTTCCTCTCGCTGTATGCCAACGCCGCAAAAGTCAGCGGAACCTTCGACGCGTCGAGCGACAACGTGCTCGACCGCTATGTGATTGCCAAGACCCGTGCGTTGGTGCTGTCGACCACGGCCGCGTTCGAGCGAAATGACCTTTTCGAAGCGTGCGCGCAAGTGCGCGACTTTCTCGATGTGCTCACCAACTGGTACATCCGCCGCAGTCGCGACCGATTCTGGAGCGGCGACCATGCAGCAATCAACACGCTGCACTCAGTGCTGCATGTCGTGTGCCGCGTGGCTGCACCGTTGTTGCCGCTCACGACCGAAGAGATCTACCGAGGCCTTACCGGTGAGCGCAGTGTGCATCTCGCCGAGTGGCCCACCACCGAGGCGCTCACTGCAGACGACTCACTCATCGCATCAATGGACATGGCTCGCGATGTGTGCTCCGCCACATTGTCGTTGCGTAAGGCGCACCAGCGTCGTGTGCGACTGCCGCTCGCATCGCTCGTCGTCGCCAGCCCCGATGCCGCGCTCTTGCGCGACTTCGTCGACGTCATCAAGGACGAAGTCAACGTGCGCGACGTGCAACTGCGCACCGATGTGGACGCACTCGCCAAGCGCGAACTGAACGTGACGCCCGCTGCGCTCGGGCCGCGCCTCGGAGCCGAGACGCAGAAGGTGATTCGTGCCGTCAAGCAAGGTGATTGGTCAATGAACGGCGGTCGAGTAGTGGCTGGTGGTATCGAGCTCTTGGAAGGGGAGTTCTCGCTGCGTCTCGTCGCCACTGGCGAGGGTGAGCGCGGCAGCACTTCGCTACGTGGGGGAGACGGCATCGTCGTGCTCGACTTGGCAGTGACTGACGACTTGCAGCGAGAAGGCATCGCTCGGGATGTGATCCGCCTGGTGCAACAAGCACGACGCGATGCAGGGCTGCATGTTTCTGATCGCATCCGTCTGTCGCTCGGTCTGCCCGATGACGCAGCTGCCGCGGTGCGCGAACACTCGGCGATGGTGCAAGAAGAAACACTGGCACGCGAGTTGGTGCTTGGTGCCGTAAACGGCGACACCAATGCGACGCTTGATGATGCTCCCGTGCGAGTGACAGTCGAGCGGCTAACCTGACGGGCTCATGAACGCAGCCGCAAAGCGCAAAGCAGCCGCAAAGAAAAAGGCCCAAGCCAAGAAACTGGCCGCCGCCAAGAAGAAGGCCGCGGCAAAGAAGGCCGCCGCCAAGAAAGCAGCCTTGAAGAAGGCCGCGGCGAAGAAAAAGGCGTTGCAAATCGCTGCCGCCAAGCGCCGCAAAGCCGACGAATTGCGCCGCAAGAAGGCGAAGAAACTGCTTGAAGAGAAGCGCCGCAAGGCCGCCCGACAGAAGCTCGAAGACGCCCGCCGCCGCCAGGCTCGCCTGAAGGCCGAAGCCAAGCGTCGGGCAGCCAAGCAGGCGCTCGAGGCCAAGCGCAAGGCTGCCCGCAAGAAAGCTGAAGAAGCCCGTCGCAAGGCCGCGAAGAAGAAGGCCGAAGCTGCCCGGCGTGCCGCTCGCGCGAAAGCCGAGGCGCTACGCCGCAAGAAGGCGTTGCAGCGCCAAGCTGAAGAGCGCGCGCGCAAGCAGGCGCGTATCGCCGCCGAGCGCGAGCGTAAGCGCGCCCGATTGGAGGCCGAGCGCGAGCGTAAGCGCATCGCCAAGGCGAAGTTGGCCGAGCGCAAGCGCATCTTGAAAGAACGTCTCGCCGAAAAGAAGCGACGCGAACTCGAGCGCCAGGTGGCGATGGAAGAGCGCAAGCGCGAGCAGGCTCGCAAGCGTGCGGAGATTGAGGAAGAACGCCGCGAGAAGCAGCGCGAGCGCGACAAGATCAATAAGGCGAAAGAAGCCGAACGTCAAGCCCGTGAGGCCGAGCGTGCCCGAATCCGCGCCATTCGCGAAGAAGACGAGCGGCGAATCCGCGAACAGCAAGAAAAAGCGATGGCCAAGCCGGTCAAGCCGCCAATCATCAAGTTTGAACCCGTCGATGGCATCACTCCCACGAAGGATTTCGACATCGCATTCCTCCGGTCGCAGCGCGAGTTGCTCATCGAGAAGCGAACCGAACTCATGGGTCAGGCCAAGCGCCTCGAGCAGGATGCGATGGAGATCGTCAACAACCAGGAGATGGGCGATGTCGATTTCGGTGAAGAGGGCGGCGAGGGCGACACGATGGTCGTCGAGCGCGAGCGCGATCTGATTCTCTCCGAGCAGGCGCGGTCAGAAGTCGAAGCCATCGACGAGGCGCTGAGGCGCATGCAGATTGGCGAGTACGGCTACTCGACGTATTCGGGCTTGCCCATCCCGCGCGAGCGCCTCGAAGTGTTGCCGTGGACCACCGAGCTCGTCACTGAGCGCGCCGGCGGTCTGGGCAATCGATGACCGCCGCGTCGACGCGGCGTCTCTGGTCGTTGATCGCCGTCATCGTCGTCGTCGATCAACTCACCAAGCACTGGGCACTCAACCGCCTGTCGGGCGGCCGCACCATCGACATCATCGGTTCGTTGCGATTCAACCTCGCGTTCAACAAGGGCATGGCGTTCTCACAGGCGACCGGAGCCGGCCCCGTCCTCGGCGCGCTCGCTTTCGTGATTGTCATTGCCGTCGTGCTGTGGATTCGTCGCTCAGCGACAGGCCTTGCTGCATTCGCAGCGGGGATGATCGTCGGCGGTGCGATTGGCAATCTCGTCGACCGGTTGTTTCGTAACGACGCATGGTTGCGCGGCGCGGTGGTCGACTTCATTGACCTGCAGTGGTTTCCGGTGTTTAACATCGCCGACTCGTGCATCACCGTCGGCGCGGTCTTGATGGTGTTTGCGTCGCTGCGAGCCGGCAAGACCGTCGAGCCTTCGCCGCGGGGAGGCTTGAGTGACTGACGACGCTGCCAGCGACTCTGTTAATGACGACACCGGAACGCTGTTGCGGCGCGTCACCGAGACGATTCCGGCGTCGCTTGCCGACATGCGAGTCGATCGTGTGGTGTCGCTCATTGCCGACGTGAGTCGTAACGCTGCCGCGGCGCTCATTGAATCAGGTGCGGTCACGCTCGACGGCGTAATCGTCGATGCTGGGAAAGAGAAGGTAACAACTGGCCAGCAGATCACTGTCGACATCAGCAAGGTTGCCGAGCCCGAGTTGCCCGCCGCGCAAACCGACTTGCAGCTCGACGTCGTGTACGAAGACGACGATGTCATCGTCGTGAACAAGTCGGCGGGGCTCGTCGTGCACCCCGGCGCGGGCAATAAAGGCGGCACGATGGTCAACTATCTGCTGGCGCGATATCCAGAAATTGCCGGCGTTGGCGACCCGATGCGACCAGGCATCGTGCACCGACTCGATGCCGGAACGACCGGGCTCATCGCAGTCGCGCGCAACCAGACTGCTTACGAATCGCTCGTCGAACAGTTGACCAACCGCAGCGTCACGCGTGTGTACTCAGCGATTGTGTGGGGTGTGCCGGCTTCGTTGAACGGAGTCATCGACGCGCCGATCGGCCGCGACCAGCGCGACCCGACTCGCATGGCGGTGGTAGTTGACGGTAAGCCCTCGCGCACGCACTATGCGGTCGAGCGAACGTTTCACGTACCCAAAGACAT
>RFOJ01000080.1 GCA_009926705.1 Acidimicrobiia bacterium | reverse complement strand
GCGGGTCGTACGGCCCTACCCGACGCAACCAGCGGCAAGCGGCCATCACTGGCAGTGAAGTCATTGGGGACGGTCTCGGTGCGGCACTCGCAGGGTTGGAGTATCCGCTGCACTTCATCGACTTTGAGGCATCGCGTATCCCCGTGCCGTACCGACCAGGCATGAAGCCGTATGAAGTAGTCGCTTTCCAGTTCAGTTGCCACACGCTTGAGTCGCCGACGGCCGATCAGCTGGTGCACCGAGCGTGGCTCAACCTGCATGACGTGTATCCGAACGAAGAGTTCCTGCGTGAGTTGCGCGCGGCGATCGGGGAGAAGGGCACCGTCTTCACCTGGAGCGGCTACGAACTCACCACGTTGCGACATGTTCGGCGCCAGCTGCGCGAGCGCGACTTGATGACACCCGACCTCTCGGCATGGCTGACGGGTCTCATCGGCCCGGCACCGGCCGTGGGTGAAGAAGACAAGACGGTCGGGTCACGAGTCGTCGACCTGCTCAAGATCTCGCAAGCTCACTATGCGCACCCCCTCATGCGCGGAAGCCACAGCATCAAGAAGGTGCTGGACGCGATCTGGTCAGATGCTCCACATCTGTGGGGCGACCCTTGGTTTTCGGAGTACTTCCGCAAGACGACCGATGGGCGAGTGCTCGACCCCTATGCCACGCTCGCCAAACCGCCGCTCGATGTCGACCTTGGTGACACCGATGAGACCGATGATGACGCCGTCACCGACGGTGTCGGAGCGATGCGGGCCTACCAAGACATGCTCTACGGCGAACACAAGAACGATCTCGCGATGCGCGACAAGATGCGCGACAGCCTGCTTCGTTATTGCGGCTTAGACACCGCCGCCATGGTCATCATCTGGAAGCACTGGCAGCGAGCTGCCGGCCGTTAAGGCGGCGAAGCGTGGCGGGGTTATTCGTCGCCGGATTCGAGTTCGAGTGACGCCGCTGCGGTGGCATCTACCTCGGCGATGCCTTCGCGCTTCCGAATCTTCTCGATTTCGCGCACCTGCACGTTGAGTTTCTTGAAGCGCGTGCCATCGACATTGATCGACTCGATGGCCGACACCATTTTCTTGAACTGATCTTCGACTGACTCCACGGCTTCGGTGTACTTGGTCCACTCTTTGTTGAACAAGTTGATGCGACGCATGATGTCGGCCGCATTCTGCTCGGTGTGGAAGCTGTCGGTTGCTTGGCGGATAACAACGAGGAAGGCGTACAGAGTGAGGGGAGTGCACAGCACCACCTTCTGCTCGAGGGCCGTGTCGATGAGCTGTGGGTCGGCTTCGTGCACGAACGAACTGATGCTCTCGTTTGGGACGAACATGAGCACGTAATCGATGGTGTTGTTGTCTGCCTTGTCGAGGTAGTCACGCTTGGCGAGCGCAGTGATGTGGCCATGCAGTGCGTCGAGGAACTGTTTCTTCGCGATTGCTCGAACGGCATCGTCTTCGGCCGCGATGTATTGCGAGTACTGGTCGAGCGGAAACTTGACGTCCATGAACAAGACGCGGTCGGGCGGCATGTCAAACCGGTAGTCGGGCTTGCCGCCGCCTTCGATCTGCTTCTGCTTGGAGTAGTTCTTGCCTTCGACGAAACCGGCCGAGCGCAGGATGTCTTCGGCGAGTCGCTCGCCCCACTGGCCACGCTTCTGCGAATTGGAGAGGATGTCTTTCAGGTTGTCAGTGCGCTTGGCGAGAGCCGACACCGCCTCTTCGACGCTGCCGTACTGCCGGCTGCTCGACTCGCGAAGGTTCTGCAGCTCGGTGTTGAGCTCGTTGAGTCGCTTCGTGACGTCAGTCGATACACCGCGCAATGTGGCGTCGATGACCTGGGCCTTGGTGTCGAGCAGTTCTTGACCCGACTTCGTAACGGACTCGGTGGCAAGGCGGATGGCTTCTTTGCGGTCTTGCTCGGCTTGTGCGCTGAGTCGTGCGATCGCGTCGCTCAGCGCCTTCTGGGCAGCGAGCTCGACGCGGGTGGAGAGATCGTCAGGGGAGACCGCAGGGGTCGTCGTTGCGGGTGCCGCCGCCGGCTTGCGAACGGCGAGTAAGACAACGACGCCCGCGAGCACGATGACAGCGATCAAGAGAATGAGTTCCATGGGAGAAACCGTAGTCAGCGGGTGTGGTGCGGAAGCGCCGGCTGCGCCTTAAGCGCGCGACTTCATCTGCACATAGACCATCTGGATGTTGCTCAGCGCATCTCGCATGGTGGCAGTGTCGTCGCCGAGACGATCGCCCAACCGCTCCACGAGTGCGGTCAATGCGTCGATGGCGAGCGAGGCGTCGTCGAGTTTCGGTGGCACTGATGAGAGGTGAATCGCCGCCAGCTCATAGAGACCCATCAAGTGGTTGACGACCACGACCTGGGCTGGCGTGTCAGCAATGCGGCGACGCGCATCTTCGAGCGCGGCTTGTGCCTCCGACAGGGCAGTGGAGTCGTCGGTACCGAAGGAGTCGTTGTCGCTCATCGCCGCTACGCTATTAGAGGCGTTGTCACCGCTTCGGCGGCCAACGTCAGGCAAAGTGATCGGCTGCGAAGGCAGCCTTTCCACCTCGCCACGACAATCCAACGGAAGTTCGTCGAGAACGTTTCGTCGGTGAGTGAGCGCGGGTCGAGCCTCAGCGATGCAATGCATCGCGTCTCGCCCGCACGCGCACCGACGGCGGCTTCAGCGAACCTCCGGCAACATTCCGTCTATATAGGAGGCAACGCCGCTTGAACAGCAGTGAGCAGTCATAGCACCGCCGACCAATGAGCCGCGGTACAACGACCGCATTCGGGTTCCCCGAGTTCGCCTCGTTGACGCCGATGGTTCCCAAGTCGGGATCGTGTCCATCGAAGACGCGCTCGCAAAAGCGCGCGCCGCAGAACTCGACCTCGTCGAAGTGGCGGCACAGGCCGATCCGCCGGTGTGCCGAATCATGGACTACGGGAAGTTCCGTTACGAGGAAGCCCAGCGTCTCAAGGAGTCGCGCAAGAAGACGGTCATCATCACGACGAAAGAAGTGAAGTTCAGACCGAAGATCGGCAAAGGCGACTTCGACACGAAGGTTCGGCACATGCTTGAGTTCCTCGAAGAGGGACACAAGGTGAAGGTGTCGTTGCAATTCCGCGGGCGCGAAATGGCGCACCCGGAGTTGGGCAAGAAGGTGCTCGACGAAGTGCTCGAGCAGCTCGGACCGATCGCCAAGGTCGACACCGAGGCTCGACTCGACGGACGCAACATGACGATGGTGCTCTCGCCAGACAAGAAGGCAGCCGCCAACTCCAAGAAGCCAGCCGCAAAACCTTCCAACAATTCGAACTCCGATACCAAGACAGCCTGAACAAAGAGAAAGACAGGAGACAGCAATGCCAAAGATGAAGACATCGAAGACCGCCAAGAAGCGCTTCCGCAAGACCGGGAAGGGCAAGTTGCGCCGTCAGCAGGCGATGCGCCAGCACCTCTTTGAGAACAAGCCATCAACGCGCACCCGTCGCCTCGACGGCACCGTCGACGTGCACTCGGGCGACGCCCGCAAAATCAAGCGTTTGCTGGCCGAGCGCTAAACCCAGGCATCCACCGGAATATTCGAACCATCACCACGAGATAAGGAGCAGACACCATGGCACGAGTCAAGCGCGGCGTACACGCCAAGAAGAAGCACAAGGCAATCCTCAAGAAGGCGAAGGGATACTTCGGCGATCGCAGCCGCACATTCCGCTCCGCCAACGAAGCAGTCCTCCACGCCGGTCAGTACGCGTTCCGCGACCGCCGCGCAAAGAAGGGCGAGTTCCGCAGCCTGTGGATCCAGCGCATCAACGCCGGTTGCCGCCTGCACGACATGTCGTACAGCCGCTTCATTGACGGCCTCAACAAGGCCGGAGTCGAAGTCGACCGCAAAGTGCTTGCCGACCTCGCCGTGAGCGACGCCGACACGTTCAAGAAGTTGGTCGACACCGCCAAGGCGGCACTCGCCTGAACGAGACGCTGGGGTTTTCGCACCAGCGGGTTCAACAACTGAGGCGCCTCTTGGCGCGACGATCGGCACGAGTCGAAGAGTCGGCGTTCGTCGTCGAAGGGGCAGTGCTCATCGATGAAGCCGTGCGCGGCGGGTGGGATGTGCTCGCGCAATTCGTCTCGGGCGACGCGGTCGCCGTCGGTGGATGCGATGCACCGGTCTTTGTGTTGGGTGACGGCGTGCTCGAGCGTGTCGCATCGACGGAGTCGCCGCAGCCAAATCTGGCGATCGTCTCGCGACGAACGTCGTCGCTGGCGCGACTCGAGCCGGCAGCAGTTGGCTCGTCACCCTGGGCGGTGTTTTTGGATGCAGTGAGCGACCCAGGCAATCTCGGCACCATCTTGCGCAGCGCCGAAGCGATGGGGGCTGCGGGTGTGGTGCTCGGCGCGGGTACGGTCGACCCGTTCAACCCCAAGGTGGTTCGTGCGTCGGCCGGGGCGTTGTTTCACGTGCCTGTCGTCGAGGGGGCGACGCTGGCAGAAGTGAAATCACTCGGCTACCGCGTGTTGGCAACGTCGTCGCACGAGCAGGCTGGCTCGAAGAGTTTGGCCGAAGTTGATCTCGGCGGGGCAGTGTGCGTGGTACTCGGGAGCGAGGCGCACGGGGTGTCGACCGAGTTGGCGTCGAGTGTCGACGGCTGGATACGCATCGACCACGCAGGCCGTGCCGAGAGCTTGAACGTGGCGATGGCCGCCACCATCATCAGTTACGAACTGGCTCGCGCCCGCTCGTAGGGCGTTCGTCACGCAATCGTTGTTGCGTGAGTTGGGTGGTGCCGAGCTATTCGCCGTAGATTTTTCGTCATGCTGTTTCGTAAGAGCGTGTCGATGGTCGCTGAACGCGACGCCCTGCCGGGCAGGTCAACAAAGATGCCGGTGCCGGCCAAGCACTTCGTGAACGGAGCACCGCTCGTCGGCCCGTGGCCCGCGCACT
>RFOJ01000079.1 GCA_009926705.1 Acidimicrobiia bacterium | reverse complement strand
TACCGAGATTCGCGTGCAAGCCGGTGAGACGGTGCCCGTCGGAACGGTGATTGCCGTGGTGGGTGCTTCGAGTGGCGCTGCGGCTCCGGCTGCTCCGGCACCGACACCTGCTCCTGCTGCAGCGCCGGCACCACAGCCTGCGCCGGCTCCGACACCTGCTCCGGCTGCAGCGCCGGCACCACAACCTGCGCCGGCACCCAAGCCAGCACCGGCAGCGAAACCTGCGCCTGCTCCGGCTGCTACGCCGGCACCCAAGCCGGCACCCGCTCCCACTCGTGCGCCAGTCGCGTCGCTGCCAACCAACGTCGTGCTCTCACCTGTGGTGCGGCGACTCGTGACCGATCATGGCATCGACGTGAGTGCGTTGACCGGCACTGGCCCTGGCGGTCGTATCACTCGCGAAGATGTGCTCGATTACATCGACGCGAATGGTCTCACTCGAGCAGCGGCTCCGGTTGTTGCACCAGCTCCTGCTCCGGTTGCGGCTCCGACACCTGCGGCAGTTCCTGCGCCGGCTGCTGCTCCAGTTCCTGCACCTGCGGCAGCAACTGTGCCAGCTGCTGCTCCTGCTCCTGCGGCAGCACCTGCGCCGCGTGTCGTGGTCGGGTCGCGTGACGAAGTGGTGCCACTCTCCAAGATTCGCCGCCTCACCGGCAGCCACATGGTGGCGAGCAAGAGCACTGCGCCGCATGCGTTCAGCGTGGTCGAAGTCGATTACGCGAACGTCGACGTCGCTCGCAACGCCTCAAAAGATTCGTTCAAGTCGACTGAGGGCTTCTCGCTCACGTATCTGCCGTTCATCAGCCGTGCAATTGTCGATGCCATCGCGCACTTCCCGCACATGAACGCAAGCCTCGACGGCGACACACTCGTCGTGCACAAATATGTCGACCTCGGCATTGCCGTCGACCTCGAGTATCAAGGCCTGTTGGTGCCCGTCGTGCGCGGAGCCGAAGGCAAGCGACTGCGAGCTATCGCGCGCGAGATTAACGATCTCGCATCGCGCGCCCGTTCGCGCAAGTTGTCGCCGGACGAGATCCAAGGCGGCACCTTCACGATCAGCAACAACGGATCAGCCGGCTCGGTGCTCACGATGGCGATCATCAACCAGCCGCAGGTGGCGATCATCAGCACCGACGCAATCGTGCGCAAGCCGGTGGCGGTGCGCCTGCCAGACGGTTCGGAGAGCATCGCAATCCACCCGGTCGGCAACTTGGCGATGAGTTGGGACCACCGTGCCTTTGACGGCGCCTATGCGGCGAACTTCTTGGCGAAGGTGAAGCAGATTCTCGAGACGCAGGACTGGTCGGCGGAGCTCTGATGCGCGTCCGCTGGCTCGGGCGGGTGAAGTATCGCGACGCGCTCGCGCTGCAGCACGCGTTGTTCGACCACGCCAACGACGACTATTTACTCCTACTTGAGCATCACCACGTATTCACGCACGGGGCATCTGCAGATCTTGAGAACAACCTGAAGTGCGAGCCGGCAGCAGTTGGTGCCGAGCTTGTTCGCGTGAATCGAGGCGGCGACGTCACCTACCACGGCCCGGGTCAACTCGTGGCATACCCGATTCGCTCATTGCCAGGCAAGCACGGTGATGCTTCACCCGCCGACGTCACCGCGTACGTGTGCAGCGTCGAGCAACTGGTCATTGACACGCTCGCAGAGCTCGGCGTCGTCGCCGGTCGCAAGAGCGGGTATCCCGGCGTGTGGATTGACGCTGACATGCCTCGCGCCCGCAAGATTTGCGCCATCGGAGTGCGTGTTGCGCGCGGGTCGACGACGCGCCGCACGATGCACGGCTTCGCTTTAAACGTCGACCCTGACCTCCGATACATGCGCGAACACATCGTGCCGTGTGGCATTGCCGAATATCCCGTCACCTCACTGCGTGAGGAAGGTTGCAACGCGTCGCTGCGGCAAGTCGCTGACGTGGTGGCGCGACTTGCGGTGGAGCGCTGGGGTGACTCGAGCGACGACCGTCACGATGTGGCGTGGGACTACGAGCCCGATGTTGTCGGCATGCACATCACGGAGCGCAAGCCGGAATGGTTGCGTCCGCGAGTCGAGCACGGTGCTGACGTGCTCGCGACCAAGAAGACGTTGCGCGACTTGCATCTCGTGACAGTCTGCGAAGAAGCAGGTTGTCCGAACCTCTCTGAATGTTGGAAGGAAGGCACCGCCACGTTCATGGTTCTCGGTGAGCGATGCACGCGTGCATGCGGTTTTTGTCTCGTTGACACGCGAAAGCCCGAATTGCCTGACACAGATGAGCCGCAGCGCGTCGCCGAAGCGGTGGCGCGCATGGGTTTGTCGCACGCAGTGCTGACAATGGTTGCACGCGACGACCTCGAAGACGGAGGGTTTGCTCATGTCGCCGAGTGTGTGAAGGCGATTCGCGACCGCAGACCAGGCACCGCCGTCGAGACGTTGGTGTCCGACGCGAAGGGCGATGATGCATCACTTGAAAAGTTGTTCGCCGTGCGACCTGAGGTGTTCAACCACAACATCGAGACCGTCGCCCGTCTGCAGCGAATCGTGCGACCGTCGGCCGGGTATGCGCGGAGTTTGTCGGTGCTTGCTCGGGCCAAGCGCGCAGGTCTTGTCACGAAGTCAGGGTTCATGCTCGGTCTTGGTGAGACGTCCGAGGAAGTCGAGTCGTTGCTCGTCGACCTGGCCGCAGTTGGCGTGCAAATCGTGACCATCGGTCAGTATCTGCGACCCTCGGCAGACCATCTGCCCGTCGTTCGCTGGGCGACACCAGAAGAGTTCGCGCAGTATCGAGCATTCGGTGAGTCGCTCGGCATCTCGCACGTGGAGTCAAGCCCGTTGACGCGCTCGAGCTACCACGCCAGAGAAGCTGCAGGGTCGGCGAGCACCGCAACTGCAACCCACGAAGTGAAAGTGTTGGTACGCAGATGACGCCACGTTCCCTGAACATGATCATCGACGCCGAGCGGACGGTCGAGGGTGGTGGCTTCGTCGTGCGACGTCCCTTTCCGACAGCGCGCATCAGCCACATCGATCCATTCCTGTTGCTCGACGAGATGGGGCCAGTCGAATATGCGCCGGGAAAGGCGATTGGCGCACCGGAGCACCCGCATCGCGGATTCGAGACCGTCACCTATTTGATGCATGGCGCGATGGAGCATCGCGATACGACTGGTGCAGTCGCGACGATTAGACCGGGTGGCGTGCAATGGATGACCGCCGGAGCCGGTGTGATCCACAGCGAATTGCCGACCGACGACTTCTTGCAGTCGGGTGGACGCATGCACGGTTTTCAGTTGTGGGTCAACCTGCCGGCTGCATCGAAGATGATTCCGCCCCGATATCAGGGGTTTGAGTCCGACGAGTTGCGCCGCGTTGAGTTGTCGAACGGCGGGGAAGTGCGCGTGGTGGCGGGCACCGTGATGGGCGTGACAGGCGCCGTGGAGACGACGAGTCCGATGACGTACGCGCACGTGCTGCTGCACGAAGGCGACGAAGTGTCGTGGTCGCCCGAAGTAGGGCACACTGCACTGGTGCACGTGTTCGACGGTGAAGCGAGCGTCAACGGGCACGCTGCAACATCGGGACAGATGCTCGTCTTCGAGCGCTCTGGTGGCTCAATCACGTTGCGCGCAGCAAAGGCCGACGACGACAGCACCGGCAGCGGCGGTGATGTGTCACGAGGCAACGTCGTCGCGCAGGCGTTGTTGCTCGGCGGAAAGCCGCTCGGCGAACCGGTGGTTCGTTACGGCCCCTTCGTCATGAACACCCGCGAAGAGATCGTGCAGGCGTTCGAGGACTACCAGGCCGGCCGACTGGTCGTGCAGCGATGAATTCGGCTGCTCTCTACACGAGTCGCATCGTGCGCGTGCGCGCTGCGATGCGCGAACAATCGGTAGATGCGCTGCTCGTCTCGGTCGGGCACGATCTGCCCTATCTCGTCGGCTACCACGCGATGCCGCTCGAGCGTCTGACTGCTCTCGTCGTGACATCGTCGAAGTCGACGCTGCTCGTGCCGCGGCTCGAGGCCCCGCGCGTCGAGCACCATGCCTCGGTGTTCGACCTCGTGTCGTGGGACGAGACGCAAGACCCGGTGGCAATCGTCGCCTCGTTGTTGCTTGACTCCAAACGAATTGCCGTCGGCGACCAGATGTGGTCGCGCTTCCTTGTCGATTTGCTCAGGCAGTTGCCCGGCCGCGACTACGTGCGCTCGGTTGACGTCGTTGGCCCGCTTCGCGCGAGCAAAGACGACGCCGAGATCGCGGCACTTGCGGCAGCCGGAGCCGCAGCCGACCGTGTCGCTGCACAATTGCAGCGCGGTGAGATTCCGCTCGTTGGTCGCACGGAAGCAGAAGTCTCAGCCGACATCTCTGCTCGACTGCTCGCCGAGGGACACGACGTCGTCAACTTTGCGATTGTCGCCGCTGGGGAGAACGCCGCAAGCCCGCACCATCACCCTGGCCGGCGCGAGATTCGTCGGGGAGAAATCGTGTTGTGCGATTTCGGCGGCACGATGAACGGCTACTGCAGCGACATCACTCGATGCGTGCACCTCGGAGCTCCGCCAGCCGACGTGCAGCGTGCGTGGAGCGACTTGCAGCGCGCGCAAGAAGCCGGCGTGCAAGCCGGCGTCGTCGGCGGAACTTGTGAATCGGTCGATGCAGCAGCAAGAGGCGTGCTCGAAGGGGCCGGATGGGGCGACTACTTCATCCATCGCACCGGGCACGGCATAGGAATGGAAGCCCACGAAGAGCCCTACATGGTGCGCGGCAACGTGCTGCAGATTGCACATGGGCATGCGTTCAGCGTCGAGCCGGGCATCTATGTGTCGGGTAAGTGGGGGATGCGCTTGGAGGACATCGTCGTCGCGACAACGAACGGCCCCCAACGAATGAACCACGCAACACGCGACCTCGTGGTGCTGTGACGCTCGACGCCGAGGTGACGCCGTGGTCTGCGACGCCGAGGTGACGCCGTGAAGCTCGATGCCGCAACCTTCATGCTGCAGTGGTCGGCC
>RFOJ01000078.1 GCA_009926705.1 Acidimicrobiia bacterium | reverse complement strand
CGCATCGACGCATCACGCCTGCTCATCTGGCGTGCGGCATGGTTGGCGCGCAACGGCGGCTTCAAGAACGGTGAAGGTTCGATGAGCAAGTACTACGCGTCAGAAACCGCGGTTCGCGTGACCGAAGAGGCGATTCAGATTCTCGGCGGTTACGGCTACACACGCGAGTATCCGGTCGAGCGGTGGCACCGCGACGCGAAGATTCACACCATCTTCGAGGGAACCTCAGAGATTCAGCAACTCGTGATCGCTCGTGCGATCTCTGGGATGCGAGTGGAGTAACTCGTGCGGTCGGTCACGAGGTTGCACTCGGTGCAGAAGTACTAGCTGACCACCTCAGAAATTTGCATCACTGGCACGATGCCGGTGTACTTCGCGACGTCGTTCATCACGTCAGCGGTGAGAGGCGAGCCCATCGCTGCATTGAAGGCATCCATTGATGCAAATGTCATGTGTACGGCGGCAACATGTGGGCCGTTGACTCCCTTTTCAACAGTGGTGGAAATCGGGCTCCATGCTCTCTGTGCCAGCGGCACATGGGTAGTGCGGTAGTACTCGTGGTCAAAGGCTGCGCCTTCGGTTGATGGGTAGTACACGCTCACTCTGATCATGTCGCCGACCGTAGCACCGACTTCTGCCCGCTGGAAACGCTGCGTCGTACGCTCAGAAGCATGACACCACGAACTGCCGGAGAGTTGGCGAGGTTCATCGACCACACACTGCTTGCGCCCGAAGCAACTCGTGACGAGGTGTTGGCCACGTGCCGAGATGCGGCCGCGTGGCAAGTTGCCGCGGTGTGCCTCTCGCCGTCGTGGTTGCCGCTGCCCGTTGGTGTGCTTGGTGAGGGAGTACGCGTGTGCACCGTGGTCGGCTTTCCGTCTGGTGCGCACACCTCAACGATGAAAGCTGCAGAAGCCGCCGAAGCTGTCCGTAATGGCGCCGATGAAATCGACATGGTGGTCAACCTTGGCTTGGTTCGTGCAGGTGATTGGCGAGGCGTTGAAGCAGACATTCACGCCGCTCGTCAAGCAATTGATGCCGTGGCCGGCAGACGAGTGCTGAAAGTGATTTGTGAGTCGGCAGCGTTGAGTGACGACGAGTTGCGTGACACGTGTCGTGCTGCAGTTGCTTGTGGCGCCGACTTCGTAAAGACGAGCACAGGGTTTCACAAGGCGGGTGGTGCTACCGAGCGGTCGGTGGCAATCATGCGGGAAACAGTCGGCGACAACATCGGTGTGAAAGCAAGCGGAGGCATCCGCACGACTGCTGCTGCATTGGCGATGATCGTTGCCGGTGCGTCGCGAATCGGCGCGTCGGCGACCCGTGAGATCTTGGCGGGGATGCCGGCGTAGGAGTCGAGAGGCCTGTGCGTTGGCTAGCGGGCGTGGCTCGCTGCGTCAATCGCCAATAGCACTGCACGCAACACTTCGCCTGCGCGAGCAGCAGAACGTTTACCGACGGCGATGACTTCTTCGCCCGACAAAGGTGTCGGCGAGATACCGGCTGCCAGGTTGGTGGGCAGCGACAGAGCGAGCACCTCGAGACCGACGTGGCGAGCTGCGATTACTTCGAGCACTGTCGACATGCCAACCAAATCGGCACCCCAACTTCGCCCGGCGCGAATCTCGGCCGGCGTCTCATAATGCGGGCCGTGCAAGCCGAGATAGACGCCTTCGTTCATCGTCGGTGCGCTGGCGTGATCAGCCACGGCTCGTCGCGCGACATCGCGGAGTCGCTTGCTGTATGCGTCGGTCAAGTCGGACGAAACGTCCCGCGAACGGTGCAGGCGGGTTGTCGCCTGTCATGGGCGATTGCCCGGTCAAGTTGATGTGGTCGCTGATCATCACGGGCTCGCCGATTGTCCAGTCTTCGCGCAACACACCCGCCCCATTGGTGAGTACCGCAACGCGACAACCGAGTGCTGCCGCCGTGCGCACACCGTGCACCACGGGTGCTGTGCCGTGACCTTCATACAGATGAGTGCGCCCCGTGAGTACCAACACGCGCGACGCCCCAATCGTCAACGAAATTGCTTCACCACCGTGGCCGAGTGCGGAAGGCTTCTTGAACCCCGGCACTTCGTTAATCGCACAACGGTCACCGGTGCCGAGCACACCGACCGCGTCGGCCCAGCCCGAGCCGAGCACAGCGACCATGTCATGATCCCCACCGAATCGCTTTCGCAAGAACGCTGCAGCCTCAGCGGCAAGTTCGAATGGTGTGGTCACGCGCTGATGCTAGGTGTCTTCGGGATCGTCGTTGCCAGTACTTGCATCAAAGCCGGCGGCAGCGAGTCGGGCCAACAACTCGTCGCGAGGGCTTTCACCTGGTGCGCGCGCCTTGTCATTGGCGACGCGCCACCCGTGTCGAGACGAATACACGAGCGGTGCCTCGCGCAATCTGCCGTATCCGTACTCGACCACCTCGGCGAACAACAGCTCATGGTCGCGCATCGGCATCGACTGGAAGATCTTCGCATGCACCCACGCCAGACAGTCGGGAACCACGGGTCGGCCTTCCACAACCGCGAGGTATTCAGGAGCGATGTAATGGAACTTGCGGCCAGGGTAGGAGAAGTACTGCCCGATGTGCACTTGGTCTCCTGCAAGGAACGACACGGTGAACTCGCCACTTGCTTTCATAAGCGGGTACGTGTCGTGTTTGGGTGACACGCTCGCCATGATGATCGGTTCTTCGAACGACACTTGTGTCACCCAGTGCGAGGTGTAGGCGCGCGTCACGCCATCATGCACCGCTGCGACGACCTCGACGCCCTTTGCCGCTTGTCCAAGTGCACGCTTCAGTTTTGGGTCAATCATGGCTGGTCTCGCCGAGTCAGCGTATTGACGAAGCGACGCGGCGCTTGAGGCACGACGTGGGCTTCGCGTGCGGCAAACGGCGGGA
This sequence comes from Acidimicrobiia bacterium, assembly GCA_009926705.1. Classification (GTDB taxonomy): domain Bacteria; phylum Actinomycetota; class Acidimicrobiia; order Acidimicrobiales; family Ilumatobacteraceae; genus F1-60-MAGs027. Next base: position 2,123 of record RFOJ01000078.1, on the reverse strand, counting down.
TTAGGGTGAGCGCATGACTCGTCCCGGCATGTACTCGGGTGTCGCCACCGATGACGCGATGAACCTCGCGATGTCGGCAAAAGCGGTGCCGTTGTACGAAGCGGTAAAGAAGTTCATTTCCGAAGAAATCGAGCCGCATACTCGTCGCTACTTCGAACTCGGCGAGGGTCGTAGCGATCGTTGGAGCTATGGCCCCGGTCAGCTCGAACTGCTCGAACAACTGAAGAGCAAAGCGAAGAAGGCTGGCTTGTGGAACTTCTTCTTACCGAATGCAGAGACGGGAGAAGGACTCTCCAACCTCGACTACGCGTACATCGCTGTCGAGCTCGGCAAGAACCCGATCGCCTCCGAGGTGATGAACTGCAGCGCGCCCGACACCGGCAACATGGAAGTGCTCGAGCGAGTCGGCACTCCTGAGCAGAAAGAAAAATGGCTGAAGCCGCTCATGAACGGCGAGATCCGTTCGGCCTACGCGATGACCGAGCCCGACGTCGCATCGTCGGACGCCAAGAACCTCGCCTGCCGTGCTGAGCGTGACGGCGACGAGTGGTTAATCAACGGTGAGAAGTACTACATCTCCGGTGCTGGCGACCCGCGCTGCAAGATCATGATCTGCATGCTGCTCACGAGCCCCGAGGCGCCGCCGCATAAGCGGCACTCGCAGATTCTCGTGCCGATGGATACCCCTGGTGTTGAGATACTCGGCCCGATGGAAGTGTTCGGTGAAGACGACGCACCGCACGGCCACATGCACCTTCGTTTCAACAACGTCCGTGTGCCGGCATCGAACATGCTGCTCGGTGAAGGTCGCGGCTTCGAGATTTCGCAGGTTCGACTCGGGCCAGGGCGCATCCATCACTGCATGCGTTCGATTGGTGCCGCTGAACGCGCGCTCGAGCTGATGGTGCGTCGCGGGCTGTCGCGCGAGGCGTTCGGCAAACCGATTGCGCGCCTCGGCAAGAACACCGAAGTCATTGCGAAGGCACGAATCGAGATTGAAGCAATGCGTCTCATGGTGCTGCGCGCGGCAAAAGCAATGGACACGATGGGCAATGCCGAAGCGCGCATCTGGGTGAGCGCGGTGAAGGCGATGGTGCCCGAACGCGTGTGCAAGATCATCGACGAAGCAATCCAAGTGTTCGGTGCGACAGGAATCTCGCAGTGGACACCGCTTGCCCGGATGTACGCCGGCCAGCGCACGTTGCGCCTTGCCGACGGCCCCGACGAGGTGCACTGGCATGTAGTGGGGCGGGCCGAGATCGCGCGATTCGAAGGCGACGCCCAGCCGACGACGGACTACGAGCGCGGCAACTACCAGTTCGCCGGCCCAGCCTGACGCGCTGGCTGCGTCACGTGCAGCGTGCCTGACGAATGCGGCCGCGCGATGCGGCCAGCGCAGAGTTGCGGTTCGCGCGATTCGGCCCGGCCTGAGTCAGCGACGACTCGCTTTGCTACCGTGACGGCGGCGGGCGACTGCGCCCGCCTTCTCGAGAGGACCTGATCACCATGGCAGCAAAGAAGAAGTCGAAGAAGAAGCCGGCGAAGAAGTCGCCAAAGAAAAAGGCAGCGAAGAAGCCCGCTAAGAAAGCGAAGAAGTCGCCGAAGAAGAAGTCAGCAAAGAAGGCCACCGCTGCGACCAAGAAGCCGTCGCGCGATTTCGGCCCCGATGTGACCGCCCAACGCATGTTCAACCTCGCGGTCTCGCCAGAGACGGTGTCGGGCCCGGGAGTCGCCGCCTCGCTTCCGCAGCACGTGCTGAAGCGCGGCAAGAAGGCGTTCATCGTCACCGACCAGGGCGTGCGAAGCGCAGGAATCGTGGCTCCAATCGTTGACGTGCTCGAGAAAGCGAGCGTGCAGACGCTCGTGTTTGATCAGGTGTCGCCCAACCCGACTGACGTCAACGTTGCGGCGGGTGTTGCGGCTCTCAACCGGTTCGGAATCGACGGCACGGTCGTGGTGTTCATCGGAGGCGGTTCGGTAATGGACTGCGGCAAGTACATCGCGCTCGCCGCACCGAACGGCGTCGACAACCTGAACCTCGCGTTCGCCCCGAATCTCGACGCAAACGATCGAATCGACTTCGGCACGCTCGCTCCGAAGGCACAGGCTTCGAAGCCCGGTCT
>RFOJ01000077.1 GCA_009926705.1 Acidimicrobiia bacterium | reverse complement strand
GAGGTCATCTGTGACAGCGTCGAGACGGTCGTGCACGCCGAGCGGTTCGACGGGTTCGTCGGTCTCGCAGGATGCGACAAGAGCATCCCCGCGATGTTGATGGCGGCCGCACGGCTCAATCTGCCGAGCGTCTTCGTCTACAACGGCTCGATTTTGCCGGGCGAACACAAGGGCAACAAGATTGACATCACGACGGTGTTCGAAGCTGTCGGTGCGTGCGCTGCAGGCACGATGTCACGCGAAGAACTCGACGACATCGAGCGCGCTGCTTGCCCGGGCGAGGGGGCGTGCGGCGGCATGTTCACCGCCAACACGATGTCGAGCATCGCCGAGGCGATGGGCATGAGCCTGCCCGGTACGGCGTCGCCGCCGGCAGTTGACGCTCGCCGCGACACCGACGCTCGCCGAGCAGGCGAAGCAGTGGTCAACTTGTTGCGACTTGGTATTTATCCGCGAGACATCATGACGAAAAAGGCGTTCGAGAACGCCATCGCCATTCTCAACGCCCTCGGCGGCAGCACCAATGCCGTGCTGCATCTGCTGGCTCTAGCCAACGAGGCGGGCGTGCAGCTGTCGCTCGATGACTTCAACCGCATTGCCGCAAAAGTGCCGCACATCGCTCGCTACCACATGACTGACGTCGACCGCATCGGCGGCGTGCCCGTCGTGATGAAGCACTTGCTCGACATGGGTCTCTTCCACGGCGACGTCATGACCTGCACCGGCAAGACGATGGCGGAAAACCTCGCCGAGATCAACCCGCCGGCGCCCGACAACGACGTCATCCGCACGGTGGATGCGCCGATCCACGCTGAGGGCGGCATCAACATCCTCACCGGTTCACTCGCACCGAACGGGGCAGTGGTGAAAGTCGCTGGTCTCTCGAAAGACCAGAAGTCATTCGACGGCATCGCACGAGTGTTCGATGGCGAAGACGGCGCAATGGCGGCCATCATCGCTGGCGACATTAAGCCGGGCACGGTGCTCGTCATTCGTTACGAGGGACCGAAGGGCGGCCCGGGCATGCGCGAGATGCTCGCAATCACCGGAGCACTGAAGGGTGCGGGCCGCGGCGCGGATTGTGCGCTCATCACCGACGGACGCTTCAGCGGCGGGACGTGGGGATTCTGCATCGGCCACGTCGCACCTGAGGCTGTCGACGGCGGACCGATCGCATTCGTGCGAGACGGCGACCGCATTCGTATCGACGTGCCGACGAAACGGCTCGACTTGCTCGTCGACGAAGCGACGCTCGCCGATCGACGTCGCGGTTGGAAGCCGAACCCGCCGCGCTATACGAGCGGCGTGCTTGCCAAGTTTGCGCGACTCGTGCAAGGCGCCGACAAGGGCGCCATCACCAACATCATCTCTTGATTCGTTTCGGCAGCCGCGTGCCGACGAGCAAGAGCCCAATTACGACCGTCGCCACGATCACGAACGGCATGGCGATGCCGTCGCCGAAGACATAGCGCCGGATACCGAGACCGACCGAAGCGGTCACGATCCACAACACGACACCAGTCGCCAATGCGCGCGGTGCTCGCCAGGCCCGCGCACCGACCCATGCGCCAGCAAGAGCGATGAGGAACGGCGCGGCGGTGCGCAGCGAGCCGGCCGCGTCAGCCGTCTCTCCGTGGTTTCGTCGACCGATGACGACGAAGATCACGATGCACGTGACATCGAGAATGAACCGGAACGTTGCGGCGCTTCGTACGGGGTTCACGCCAGTGGCACCGTTTTTCCGCGCAACGGCCTTGCGCCGAGGCTGCTCTGTACCGCTTTCACGGTTCAGACTTCGTCGTAGTACTCGCGACCGAGGTGCGTGATCTGCTCTTCGCCCATCATCCAGCGGAGCGTGTTCTTCAGTTTTGTCAACTGGATGAACAGGTCATGCTCGGGGTAGAGGCCTTCGGCGACCTGCGGGCTCTTGTAATAGAACGACAGCCACTCTTGGATGCCGCCGAGGCCGGCGCGCTGTGCCAAGTCGGAGAACAAGACGAGGTCGGGCGCGGCAAGAATCGAGTCTCGGCAGAGGAAGTCGACCTTGATCTGCATCGGGTAGCCCAGCCACCCGAAGATGTCGATGTTGTCCCAACCTTCTTTGTTGTCTCCGCGTGGCGGATAGTAGTTGATGCGCACCTTGTGGAACACGTTGCCGTACAGCTCGGGGTATTTCTCCGGCTGCAAGATGTGCTCGAGCACGCCGAGCTTCGACTCTTCTTTCGTCTTGAAGTTCTCGGGGTCGTCGAGCACTTCGCCGTCGCGGTTACCGAGGATGTTCGTTGAGTACCAGCCCGACAAGCCGAGCATGCGGGCCTTCAGCATCGGCGCGATGACGGTCTTCACCATCGTCTGGCCGGTCTTGAAGTCTTTGCCGCTGATGGCGACACCCTTCTGCGTCGCAAGATCGCGCAGCACCGGTGTGTCGACTGCCAAGTTCGGCGCACCATTGGCGAACGGGATTCCTTCCAAGATGGCCGCGTAGGCGTAGAGCATCGACGGAGCAATCGTCGGGTCGTTGGCATCGATTGCTTTTTCGAAACTGGCGAGGTCGCGGTGTGCCGGACCTGGCTCGATGAACTTCTCGGTGGAAGCACACCAGATCATCACCATCCGGTCGACCTTCTTTTCGTCGCGGAAGCGGTGGATGTCTTCGCGGATCGCGTTCAGCATCGCGCGCTTGCTGATGGTGCCAATGGTGTTGTCGGCGTTGATGTTCTTCACGTATTCGCGGTCGAAAGCGGCCTTCATCGGACGGATCGCGCGGAGCGTGTCGGAGATGGCCTCGATATGGCGCGGACCCTCGAGCACGCCGGCGCGCTGGGCGGCGACATATGCGTCATCCGGGAACGGATCCCAGGCGCCCCATTCGATGTCTTCGAGTCGGGCCAGCGGCACGAAGTCTTTGATGAGCGGCGATCGATTCTCCGTGCGCTTGCCGAGTCGAATGGTGCCCATCTGGGCGAGCGAGCCGATCGGCGCGGCCATGCCTCGCTTGGCGAGTTCAACGCCAGCAATGAGGGTGCTCGAGACTGCGCCGAGACCCACCGTGAGCACACCCAACTTGCCTGTGGCGGGTGCGATCTTGCGGGCTGAACCAGAAGAAGATGGTGACATCGGTGCTCCTTCGCGCGACTGCGCGGCCTTCCTAGCCTACGCGCGGTAGCGCAATAGCGTGAAAGCGATGACAAGTGATGCGCGCACGCCTGCCGGCGCGTCGCACACGCCCGCGGGTGCATCTCGGACGCCTGGCGGGGCACTCCTGCTTGATGGCGTTTCGTTGCGAAATCGGATAATCGCCGACTTGCGTCGCGAAGTCGAGGCACTGCCGAGGGTGCCATGCCTTGCCACGGTGCTGATCGGCGACGACCGCCCGTCACAGGTGTACGTGCGAAACAAGCATCGGTACGCGCAGCTCGCGGGCATGGCGAGCCGTAACGAGACGCTTCCCGCCAGTGCTTCCCAGCAAGAAGCTGAAGCCCTCGTCACATCGCTCGCACACGACGCCAATGTGAGCGGCATCCTCGTGCAGCAGCCTGTGCCGTCGCATCTCGACGGCGAGGCTCTGCTCGCACTCATTCCTCCGCACAAAGACGTCGACGGTCTCACGACTGCGTCAATGGGCGCACTGATGCGCGGCGCAGGCACTCTGGTGCCATGCACGCCGCTCGGCGTGCTGCGACTCCTGCAGCACTATGGAGCGGCTATCGCCGGCAAGCGTGCAGTGGTGGTCGGTCGCTCGAGTTTGGTCGGCTTGCCGCTCGCCGTGCTGCTCTCACGCAAGGGGATTGATGCGACCGTCACGCTCGCACACAGCCGTACTGAAGATCTTGCAGACGTTTGTCGCGACGCTGACATCCTCGTTTCGGCGACGGGTCAAGCGCGAAGTATTCGTCGCGAACATGTGAAACCGGGTGCCTGGGTGATTGACGTCGGTATCACGACGAGCGATAGCGGCGTCATTGGCGATGTCGCTTTCGACGAAGTGCAGTCAGTGGCAGCCGCCATCACACCGATGCCAGGCGGCACCGGGCCGATGACGGTGGCGTGTCTCATCGAGAACACGCTCACAGCATGGCGCCAGCAGCACGCACGCTGATCGCCCCGGTCAGACACCGAGTTCACGCAACACTGCGATGACCATGTGTTGCTTCACGCGCGACGCCGAGAGTTGTTGCACGCGTGACAGGTAGTCCCACATCTCAAATGACGTGACGGCAGCGATCCGTTCTGACGCACCGAATCGATCAGCGGCCTCGCGTAGCTCGGGGGCAAACGTCTCGTTCGCGTGGCGAGCAAGCACGTACTCGAGCCTGCGGCGGGCAGTACGAATCGTCGACGAATTGCGTGCGTCTGCGTTCAACTGCACGGTTCGGCGCAGGGGAGCTATTTGTCGGTAAACCTCGCAGCGCTGCGCCACAAGATCGTGAGCACGGTTACGTAAGGGTGAGACACGGTCGATCGAGACGAGCACTCGCGAGATCAGCGGTTCTTGCCGTCGGATGACCGACTCGTAGAGCGACTCAGCATTGCGGAAGTGGTGATAAAGCGAGCGCAGCGACATGCCGGCACGGTTGGCGACGTCTGGCATCGACGGTGACAGGTCACCCTCCTCAATCAAGTTGATGAATGCATCGGTGATAGCAAGACGCGTGCGGTACGCGCGATCGGCATTCCTGCCTGGCTTCGGCTTCGTCGATACTGCGACGTTCATGACGGTTACGGGTTGCGAGCGATGAATTCGTTCACGACACGGGCAAGTTCTTCGCCCGCGTCTTCTTGCAAGAAGTGTCCGGCGTTCGAGATTGTCACGTGTGCTTGGCCTTTCGTGCCGGGAACGCGCCGTTGGAAGGCCCCATCGCTTCCCTTCGTAACCGGGTCGGCATCGCTGAACGCGGTAAGCACAGGTTTGTCGAACCGCTCGAGCACTTTCCACGCTTCGACGTTGTGCTTTGACGACGGGTCGTCGGGGCTGATTGGCACGAGCGTCGGAAACACTCGCGCACCTGCCTTGTACGTGTCGTCAGGG
>RFOJ01000076.1 GCA_009926705.1 Acidimicrobiia bacterium | reverse complement strand
CGCTCTGGGCAATGTCGTAGGCAGCAATACCTTCAACATTCTCTTCATTCTCGGATTGTCGGCCGCGCTAAGCGGGCTTTCGATTGACCAACGTCTGTTGAAGTTCGATATTCCTCTACTCATCGTCATTTCTGGTGTTGCGTACTTGCTCATTCTCAACGACGTCGTGAGCCGTCTCGAAGGTGTGGTGCTGTTCGTCGGTGTCATTGCCTACACGGTCTGGTTGTTGCGTGGCGCAATGAAGGGCGACACGCCTGCAGTCGAAGCCGAGTACGAATCTGCGGCCGAGTCGGCCGAGGGCTCCACCGTTGAGCGACCGCTGGCATTTCAGGTAGGTCTCGTCGTCGTCGGCCTCGGGTTGTTGGTGCTCGGCTCCCAGTTGCTCGTCAATTCCGCAACGGAGATCGCAGAAGCGCTCGGTGTAAGCGACTTGGTAATCGGCCTCACCATCGTGGCGGCCGGAACATCGTTGCCCGAGTTGGCGACCTCGGTGCTCGCAGCAATGCGCGGTCAGCGCGACATTGCCGTTGGCAACGTGGTGGGCTCGAACATCTTCAACCTTCTCGCGGTGCTCGGAGCATCCGCCGCAGTGTCGAGCAACGGTGTAGCGGTGAACCCTGAGGTGATTCGCCTCGACTTCCCGGTCATGCTCGCCGCCACCATCGTCCTGCTACCGATCTGCTGGAACGGATTCATGATCAAGAAGTGGGAGGGCGCACTGTTGGCAGTCTTCTACGTTGCCTACGTGGCATACCTGGTCATGGAAGCCGGCGAAAGCACTGCACCGGAGCTGTACAGGACGATGATGTTGATCGTCGTGCCGCTCGTGATCATCGTCTACTCGGCTGCCGGATTCCAGGGTTGGCGCAAGCACCGCGCCTCTCAACGGGGCTGAGCGCACCCAGAGGCGTCGCACGCTGAATGTCTGACGCATTGCTCGTCGTGTCGGTCGTCGGCACGATTGCATTCGCACTCTCGGGCGTGATGGCCGCCGCAGAAGCCGAAATGGACTGGCTCGGCGCAGTCGTGCTTGCAGCGGTCGCAGCAATTGGTGGCGGCACGGTGCGCGACCTGTTGTTGGGTGAAACACCGGTGTTCTGGGTTGACGACCGCTGGCCGCTTCTTGCTGCACTCGGCACTGCGGCAGTCGCGCTCGTCATGCTGCGACTGCGCCCGTCGATCGACCCTCGCCGCACCACGCTCTACGTGGCAACCGACGCGATCGGCCTAGGTGCATTCGTGGTGGTCGGCACGTCGGTTGCGCTCGACGCCGGCACGTCGTATTTCATAGCTGCCGTGATGGGCGTGATCACCGGGGTGGGCGGAGGAGTATTGCGTGACGTGTTGGCACGACGAACCCCGATCGTGCTCGTCGGTGAGATCTATGCCGTCGCAGGTTTACTCGGTGCAGTCGCGCAACTCGGTCTGCGTGAGGCTGGTGCGGGCACGAACCTTCAAATCTGGCTTTCGCTACTCATCATCGTCGCGGTGCGCGCCGTTGCGGTGCGCTTCGGGCTGCACTTGCCGCGCATCAAGCGCGGGTGACGTAGCGAGCGTCTGCGTCGCAGCCGGCGCAGTCAGCTACGGCGGCGGGTGAGCGGCCGGAAGATCTCGGCGATTTTGTAGTCAGACTCAAGCGGATGCCGCAGCGGCCGATCGAGATTCACTTCGTACACGTTGTTGCGTCCGCGTTTGCGCCGCACCACATAGCCTGCGTCGACAAGGTCATTAGTGATGCTGTGCACCGCTCGCTCGCCGATGCCCACGAGTCGCGCGACCTCGGCAAGGCGTACCTGCGGGTTCTGCGTGATGCAGAGCAGCACGTGGGCATGGTTGGTGAGAAACGTCCAATCAGGCAGCGTGGTGGGCGAGGCGGCGCGACGGGGCACGTGGTGAGCGTAATGCAATTCGTGTCTAAACATGCAAAATTTGACAAGATTCCGAATACCTGTATTATGATGCAGGTATTACGCAACAGGCATCAAAGGAGCAGCCGATGAATCGCACCCCCGTTCCGGTCACCGTCGCCCGCGGCGACGGCATCGGCCCCGAAATTATGGCCGCGACGCTGCGCGTGCTTGAGGCAGCGCAGGCTCGTCTGGCCATCGAAGAAATCGAGATCGGTGAGGCGGTCTACAAGCGTGGCAACGCGGGCGGCATCGAACAATCGTCGCTCGACTCGTTGCGGCGCACCGGCGTGTTCTTCAAGGCCCCAATCACCACGCCGCAGGGCGGGGGAGTGAAGAGCCTCAACGTCACCGTGCGCAAGACACTCGGGTTGTACGCCAACGTTCGACCGTGCCCTGCCTATGCGCCGTTCGTTGCCACCAGGCACCCCGGCATGGACGTCGTCATCATCCGCGAGAACGAAGAAGACCTCTACGCCGGCATCGAACACCGACAGACCGACGAGGTGTATCAATGCTTGAAACTCATCACGCGCCCCGGGTGCGAACGCATCGCACGGTACGCGTTTGAATACGCGCGGGCGTACGGTCGCAAGAAGGTCACTGCGTTCACCAAAGACAACATCATGAAGATGACCGACGGTCTCTTCCGCAAGGTGGCGACCGAGGTGGCCGCGGAGTATCCCGATATCGCATTCGAACACTGGATCGTCGACATCGGCACCGCAAAACTTGCCGACGCGCCGGAGCAGTTCGACGTGATCTTGCTGCCCAATCTCTACGGCGACATCATCTCTGACGTCGCGGCCGAAATCGCTGGTTCGGTCGGCCTGGCCGGCAGCGCGAACATCGGCATGAACTGTGCAATGTTCGAGGCAATCCACGGCTCGGCACCTGACATCGCAGGTAAGGGCATCGCCAACCCGTCAGGTCTTCTCCTCGCCGCGGTGCAGATGCTGGTGCACGTCGGGCAGGGCGACGTCGCCACCACAATCCACAATGCGTGGTTGCGCACCATCGAAGACGGCGTACACACCGCCGACATCTTCGACGCGAACGTGAGCAAACAGAAGGCAGGCACCGACGAGTTCGCGTCCGCGGTCATCGCACGACTCGGTCAGTCGCCCAACGTGCTGAAGCCCGTCGCGTATGCGGCGTCACCCTCGATCGAGGTGAAGGTGCTGACTCGGGCGCGGCAGAAGAAAGAACAGGTCGGCATCGATGTGTTCCTCGACGAACCGAACGTCACCCCTGAGCAGCTCGGCAAGTCGCTCGAGCAACTGGCCGGGCCCGACTTCCGTCTCGACATGCTCTCCAACCGCGGTCAGAAGGTGTATCCAGGCGGTGCACCCGAAACGCTCTGCGTGGATGCGTTCCGTTGCCGGTTCATCTCAACGTCGGGAGCCGTCAGCACCGAGCAAGTCATCGCGCTCGTGACGCGACTCGCCAAGGCCGGCCACCCGTTCGTGAAGAGCGAAGGGCTGTTTACATTTGACGGCGAAGACGGCTTCACCAAAGGACAGGGCCAGTAGCCATCTCTGCAATGCATCCGTACCGCGGCCGTACGGCATCACTTGCGACTCGCCACGGAAAACTCGTGGCGATTGCACCTGCGTTTCGCGCGCCGATTGGTCTCGAGGTCGTGTCGGTGGATGTCGACACTGACTCGCTCGGCACGTTCGTCGGTGACCGCCCGCGACACGGCAGTCAGCGAGAGACCGCAGTTGCAAAAGCCCGTCTCGGTATGGCGGAGTCAGGGCTGAGCCTCGGAATTGCGACCGAAGCAACGTTTGGTCCGCTCGCAGGTAACCCGTTCGTCAACGCATGCCTCGAACTCGTCGTACTAGTCGACGATGATCTCGGTCTCGTGCTCGCGGAACACGAAGTCGACTATTCGGTGCCGTCCGTCAGCGTCACGTTGCGTGACGCACAGGTCGAGTCGATTCCGCTCATTGCCGCCGGATTTCCCGAGCACGGTCTCATCGTGCGGCCCGAAGAGGGCTACCAACCGGTCTTCAAATTGCACGACTACGACGAACTGCGTGCCGCAGTGCGCGCCTGCGCCGAAGCCTCACCGTCGGCGACGGTGGTCGTCGAGAACGACTTTCGCGCCCACCACAGCCCTGGGCGTCTGCAGGTCATCGAGCACGCCGCGCAGAAACTTGCCCAACGTGCAGCCGCATTGTGTCGAGAATGCGGGGCACCGGGTTGGGGAGTCGTCGCTCGAAACCCAGGCGCCCCGTGCAGCGAGTGCGGCACGGAGACCCGCATCGCAAAGAGCGAAGTCTTAGGCTGTGCAAAGTGCGAAGCGTCGGTGGAGCGGCGGCTTCCGGAGAGTGAAGGTGTCGACCCGCGTCACTGCCCGTCGTGCAACCCGTGATGTTTCTGCGGCGCGCTCGGTAACTACTACTCCGCGTGCCGTGTCGCGTTAGCGGCGCACCTCGGCGATCGCCGCGTCGACGAGCGGGCCTGCTGACTCGAGGTCAGGCAGGAATGTCGCCCCGATGTGAATCCACACGTCGTCGACGAGCAAGTTGAGTACCCATACGTGAGTTTCGCTACCGTTCGTTTCTTGTAGCGCCCACGCTTCATCGGTGCCGCTGACCTCGACTTGCACCTGACCGTCTGCCTGCCACTGTGCGCGTCGAGATACGAATGCCTCTGCAGTCGACCACAACACGGTCGCACCAACCTCGGCTTCTTGGATGCCGTACGAGCAGGCAACCCCACCTGCATCAATTGCTGCAGCCAGGTCGGTGTCTTGTGCTGGCTCCCATGGCGTGTCGATGAACACGGAGCCACCGACATACTCGTTCATCGCGACGAGAAAGTCGCCTTGCGGGCACTCGGTGGGCACGCTGGTCGAGTCACCGCCGCATGCGACGAGTGCGAGCGCGATGATTGACGAGGCGACGAGTGGAGCTGGGGGGAATCGAACCCCCGTCCATCAGCCGTTGAGCGCCCGTGATACGACCATCCCCGCTGTGGTGCTGTCGCAACACCGTCGGCGGGTCGACTACCTAGTTACCTAGGCCGCGTCTCGTCTTTCCGAAAAGTCATCGGTCTTTCCCAATGTCAGCGTGCTTTCCCGCTGTCATCCTCCGCTTCTGTTGCCGGGCTGCGGTGGATCGGCCCCGTGCGAC
>RFOJ01000075.1 GCA_009926705.1 Acidimicrobiia bacterium | reverse complement strand
TCGGCGTAGTCGAACGCTCCGGGTTGCGGAACGTGAACTGCATTGTGTCGGTTTGGCCAGCAGCGATTCGCGACTGCAGCGCGGTGCGCGCGCGAAGCAACGGTTCGGCAGTCGTCACTCCGACGCGGTCAGCTCCAGCTTCTCGAACCAAGCGCAGGAGTTCGGCGGTGTAGGTCTCGCCCGACATCTCGTTCAACGCTACGCAGGCTTCATCCAGCATCACGCCGCGACAACGACCACTGCACGCAGACGCACTGCCCGCTGAAAGTCCGCCGTCGGCGTGACTTGACAACCCGCCTCAAACACCTACGATGCCGCCCGTGCCCTACCGCTGCGCAACTCGCCCGAATCGACACCGTTTCCCACTCAGCCCGATGACGCACACATCGAAGTATGAACCACAACGGCAATGAACCCCATGACCCCTCGCTCCACTCAGAGGCGGGCTTCGACAATCGACGACTGTCGATGTATCAAGAACTGCAACGTGTGCTCGGCCCCAGAGCGGCGGACACGCTCATGATTCACCTCCCACCGAGTGGCTGGGGCGACGTCGCGCGTCGCTCTGAGGTGAACCAGAAATTCGCCGACGTTGACCGCCGGTTTACGGATGTCGAGATGCGACTTGAGCGCATCGAAGCACAACTCGAAGGGCTCGCATCGATGAAGCGCTACGTGATTGGCACCGGCATCTCACTCGCCGGGCTCATCTGTGCCTTCGGTATCCCGCTCACCATTGCAGTGCTGCGGCAAGGGTTGAGCTAACTGGTGTAGGCGCGCCAGCAATTCACCCAATCGACTCGGGCGCTCGTTCGGGGTAGACGTCGTTTCGGGCGCTCGTACGGGGTCGATGTCGCTTCAGGCGCTCTTGCGGTGCCGCAACTTGGGCACCAGCCCGCCCTTGGCCAAGACCGCCAGGGTGCGCAACTCTTCGTAATCAAAGATCACCGCCTCTGGCTCGGGTTCGCCACACAGTGCGGTGACCAGGCAGTCGCCGCACGCATTGGTATCACGCATGACGCACGTGTCGCACGTGATGAGCAGGGAGTTGTTGGGCACTTCGGGGTGGATGTGCATGCATTCACCGTGACGAAAGGGTGTGACGAAGTATCAAACCTCGCACACCCCTCTGCGACACTGAAGTCATGAGCATCGACATCATCGAAGATGGCATGCCCTGCGACTACTGCGGCACGCTCATCCAATTCTTCGACGACGACTTCGTCATCTGCCCCGAGTGCGGCGCCGAATTCTGGAACATGGACTACACCGGCGAGCACTTCGGTGATCGGCCCGACAACTTGCACTGAGCAATCTCGGGTCGATGACATGCTTGCCATGTCACACTTCATCTCCCTGCGTGCGTAACAACGGCATCATGACCACACTCACTCCCCACAGCCCCGTCAGTTCCGACCTCCTCCCCGTCATCGTCAATCTCGAAGAAGCGCGCGAGCGATGCCACGAGTTCGAGTCGGTGATCACTGCAGGTCCGTCACTCTCCGAAGTTGGCGACTTCGGGCATCCCAAGCACAAAATCGTCGAGTTCGACGACGTCACCTCCCACCACTTCGGTTATGTTCCACCCACGTTCGATCAAGTCGACGAGATGGTGCGTTGGGGCGAGGGTCGTTCGAATCTCCTCGTGCACTGCCACGCGGGCATGTCGCGTTCCACTGCGACCGCTTGGGGCATCGCCATCGCGAACGGGTTCGATCCACAAGAAGCGTTCGACAGATTAAAGAACAACCACCCGGTCGAGACGCACTACGTGCAGCGCGGCGGCAAACACGTACTCGAGTTGCGCAATCCCCGACCATTCATCCCGAACCGGTTGATCGTGAAGCACCTCGAGACGTTGTTCAACATGAAACCCGGCTCGTTGCGACGCATTCTCGACAGCGCGAACTGAGCCCGCGGCTCGACCCTCTAGGTTTCTAGGCGTGACTCCCTTGCCGGGTACCGCCGAACCACTGCGGGTTCGCCGTTGGCTCGTGATCACCGCGCTCATCGCGCTCGCCGCGGTGGTGGCGATCTCCTGGCAGACACCGTCGGCGATCCTGCTCGCGTTGATTCCGCTCAGCTACACGATTCCACTCTTCGTGTGGCTCGACCGACTCGAACCCGAGCCCCGCGCCATGCGCTGGAACGCGTTCCTCTGGGGCGCCGGCATCTCGGTGCTCGTCGCAAGTTCTTTCAATGACCTCACATCGGCGGCCGCCGGCATGGCGGTCGCCGCAGTCGTGAGCGCGCCGATCAGCGAAGAGATCATGAAGATTCTCGGAATCTCATCTGCAGCGAAGCGTCGCCAGATCGACGGTCCGCTCGACGGTGCGGTGTACGCCGGCTACGTCGGGCTCGGTTTTGCGGCCGTGGAGAACGTCATCTACTTCAGTGATGCGATCAACGAAGACGTCCTCGGCTCGACATTCGTCTTGCGCGGTTTGTTCTCTCCACTCGCGCACCCCTACTTCTGCATGTGGGCAGGAATCGCCGTCGGGCGAGCCGTGCAGCGCGGCAGGTCGCGCCGAGTCGCCGCCGTGCGCGGCTTGCTCGTCGCCATCCCCTTGCACGCCACATGGAATCTCGGCGCCGTGTCACCAATCTTCTCGGTGTTGCTGCTCGGCCACATCTTCGTAGTGCTCGTCCGGCGAATTCGACGGCTCAGGCGCGCAGAAGTGGCTCTTGTTCGCGAGCGATTGCCTCAACTCGCGTTCCAGTACAACCTCTCACCTGCCGAACTTGAGATCTACGGAAACCTGCGCGCAACCGCCCGCCTGCGTCGACAGATGACACGCGAGCAAAAACGGGCGTTTGACCGTCGTCGAGTTGCCGTCACCAAGGCTGCGCTGCGCGCTTAGCTGACAACCGGCCCAGTCGCGTCGATCTGCAGTCGATGCACCTGTCCATTTCGCGGGAGCGATGCTGCGACGTGTTCGACGCGCGTCGGGTCGACCAAGCAGGCCATCGTCGGGCCAGATCCCGAGAGCCACGCTGCCCATGCGCCAGAGTCAATTGCTGATCGAATGGCGCGCTTGGTGTCGGGCACCATCGCCAGGCGAACGTCTTGGTGCAGACGATCCTGTGTGGCGTCGTGTAGCGCGGCGATGTCACCTGTGGTGAGTGCTGCGACGAGCAACGACGATCGCGAGATGTTCCACACGGCGTCGCCGAGCGACACCGTGG
Source organism: Acidimicrobiia bacterium (assembly GCA_009926705.1). Lineage (GTDB taxonomy): Bacteria > Actinomycetota > Acidimicrobiia > Acidimicrobiales > Ilumatobacteraceae > F1-60-MAGs027. Next base: position 1,903 of record RFOJ01000075.1, on the reverse strand, counting down.
GCGAAAGTTTCGTTCGAGACTCTTTGGTGCTCGTGGTGTTTTCCGGAACCCATACGACCACGGCACCATGCACGGCAACTGGAACCCGAATTGCTCGACCTGCCGCGGCAACCGTGAAACCACCAAGGGCTGACGCCGCAACGTTGTCAGGGTGACCCTCGAGTTCTGCGGCCGCGCGGAATGCTGCGAGGCGAGCCTCATGCGAGTTGGCAGCAACCACACCTTCGCGTTGCGCGATGGCCAGCAATGCCCCGGCGACTCGCGCTGCTCCGCTGAAACCAAGACCCCGACCCATCGGAATGCGGTCGTGCGACCAGATGTTGCCGCTGCCACCCGACTGGCGGAACGCCACGCTCGCTGGATGATGTGCATCACAGGCCCGCGCATTTGCTGGTTGCTGCGAGTCGACGGTGCCCGCTTCGAAGCGAAGCGAGAGTGCCAACCCGAGCGTGTCGAAGCCTGCTCCAAGGTTGGCGGTGCTTGCCGGCACCGATACGCGAATCACAAGTTCAGCGTAGTTTCGGCGCCCGTCGGCTCGTTCTGGCAGGAACTACCACGAACGCCAGCTTCGCCCCCAGCGCGGCGACGTGCGCCGCAAATACGCGGCAAAGCGCGGGTGGCGGTCTTCGATTACCTCGGGCAGCACGATGTGCACGAGGATGTCGATTGTCCGCACGAATCGACATGGCGACCCGAACCAAAAGCGGCTGACAGGCTCTCGCTCGAGCTGGCGAACGAGCCGAAGGGTTTCGCGAAGTCCTAGGTCGCGGGAAAATCCGTGTTCACCCACGCCGCGAAGATACCTCGCTCAACTGCACGGCGTCGTTCACGACACGGCCCGTTGCGTTTCTTCGACGAACGAGCGCAGCACCGTTCGTGCCGCACCACTCTCCAACGATGCTTCGGCCAGGGTGATGCCCGCCGACAATGACACCGCCGCTCCAGCCACGTGCAGGGCTGCTGCGGCATTCAGTAGCACGACGTCGCGAATCGGGCCGAGGAGCCGGTTTTCCAACACATCGATGACCACTCGGGCGTTGTGTGCGGGGTCGCCGCCGCGCAGTTGGTCGTTGTCGGCGCGAGGCAAGCCCACTTCGGATGCGTCGATTTTGCTCTCGGCATTGACCGACCCACTTCTCGTTGCGATCACTCGGTTCTCGCCCGCCAACGAAAGCTCGTCGAGACCTCCGTGACCGTGCACGATGAGCGAAGCGGTCGTTCGTTGTGTTAACACGGCGGCCATTGTGCTCATGCGTTGTGGGTTGGCGACACCAACCAACATGTGCGCGACAGGTGCCGGGTTCGCCATTGGGCCAAGCAGGTTGAAGATCGTCGGCACACCCAGCTCGCGACGCACCGGCCCGACATGGCGGAACGCAGGGTGGAACTTCTGCGCAAAGACGAATCCGAATCCGATCGTGCTGACGCAGTGAGCCACCTGCTCTGGCGACGTCTCGATGCGTGCGCCGAGAGCTTCGAGCACATCCGCAGTGCCGCACTTGCTGCTCGCAGATCGGTTCCCGTGCTTGCACACCGGCACACCGGCTCCCGCCACCACAAATGACGTCATGGTGGACACGTTCACAGAACCGCTGTTGTCGCCACCAGTGCCGACGATGTCGATGGTTCGTGACGCGACATCCTGCGGCAACTCCACCTTCGTTGCAGCGTCGCGTACCGCAGCGAGGAATCCGCCCAGTTCTTCGGGTGATGCTTCTCTCGCGTTGTAGTCGAGCAGGAACTGCTTGATTTGGTCTGCCGACCGTTCACCGCGCAGGATGCTTCGCATCGTGTGGTGGGCGGCCTCTTGAGTCAGCGGTGTTTGCCGTCCATCAGCCGCATTCACTCATTCAGTCTGGCGGCATGCCCATAAAAGAATCACCGGCGGACCCGCTTTCGCGAG